>PAKY01000094.1 GCA_002706885.1 Phycisphaerae bacterium | reverse complement strand
CTCCACGGGCGTCGACGCCGCGGTGAGTTGCTGGAGGAACCGCCTGCGGAAGCGGTCGTCGTAGACGTTCGAGTTCGGGTTCTGCAGCGCCTGGGGGTGCTCGCGTTCGAGGCGTTCGCGGATGATGTCGACGCGTCGGGCGGGGTTGGGATGCGTGGAGAAGAAGTCGCTGCCGCCGCCGCCCGTGTTGAGGTCGGCGAGGACCTGCATGGCCTGCATGCTCCCGATCGGGTTGTAACCCGCCTGGGTCATGTAGCGGATGCCGAGGGCATCGGCCTCGATTTCCTGCTCGCGTCCGAACTTCAGCGAGACGAGCTGGGCCCCCTGCTGCGCCAGGGCGCCGCCGGTGCCCGCGAGCTGCTGGGCGGCGGCGCCTTCGCCAGCGACGGCGCCGAGGGCGACGGCGACGAGCTGGCTCACGGTGCTCGCGCCGAGCTGGGTGACCATGGCGTCGTTGATGTGTCGGGCGGTGACGTGACCGACCTCGTGACCGAGGACACTCGCGAGTTGGGCTTCGTTGGTGAACCGCGCCGCGAGTCCGCGCGAGACGAAAACCTTGCCGCCCGGGAGGGCGAAGGCGTTGACGACGTCCGAATCGAGGAGCGTGAACTCCCACGGCAGCGACGGATTCTCGCCCTCGGTCTGCGCGGCGAGGGACGATCCGACCTCGACGATGTAGGCGTCGAGCGCGGGTTTGCTGACCTCACCACCCATCTCGGCGATCAGCTCCGGCTGGTACTGGTTGCCCATCGCGATCTCTTCCTCTCGGGAGAGGAGGTTGAGTTGCGAGCGGCCCGTCGCGGCGTTGGTGGTGCAGCCCTCGAGGGCGGTGAGGGCGCTCAACGCGAACGCGAGGACAGGCGCGACGGCGCCGAATCGGGAACGGGCGGTGGCGATCGAGCTGCGCATCAAGATGGTCTCCCTAAGCTCAGGCTGCGACGGGCCAGTGAACGGCCTCGCCGCGGGTGTACAGATGATAAAGGTAAGCGGACGGGCGGGGATGAAGACGAGCGACGGTGAGCGGCCCGCGACGGCCTGGGGCAGGAACGAGCTGGACGACCCGCATTCGAACGCGTCGAAGGCGCGCAAGGTGCGCGACATGTTCTCGGCGATCGCCCGTTCGTACGACCTGAACAACAGGCTCCATTCCTTATGGATGGACGTCGGGTGGCGGCGCCTCGCCGTGCGCATGGCGGCGGTGAAGCCGGGCGACGAGGTGCTCGACGTCGCCTGCGGCACGGGCGACCTCTCGCAGGCGTTCGCGACGATGACGCCCGCGGCCCGCGTGGTCGGGAGCGACTTCACCCCCGCGATGCTCGATCTGGCGCGGGTGAAGCAGCGTCGGCAGGCGCCAAAGGGCGCGTCGCGGCTGAGCTATGTCGAGGCGGACGCCCAGTCGCTCCCGTTTCCGGACGCCAGCTTTGACGTGGTATCGATCGCCTTCGGCATCCGAAACGTCCAGGACCCGACCAGGGCCTTCTCCGAGTTCGCTCGTGTGCTCCGTCCGGCGGGGCGTCTGGTCGTGCTGGAGTTCGACACCCCGCGGCTCGCGCCGGTCCGTTGGTTCAACGATTTCTACGCCGGGCGCGTGATGCCCGTGACCGCCACAGTTATCAGCGGGGACCGTTCGGGGGCTTACTCGTATCTTCCGAAGTCCGTGCGAACTTTTTTGTCACGCGACGCGTTGATCGAGGCCATCGTGAGCGCCGGTTTCATGGCGCCGAAGGTCCGCGAACTCTCGATGGGCATCTGCTGCTGTTATGGGACCTCGCTCGCGAACCGCCCTGAGAGGCCGTGAGCGGGGTGACGGGCGTCCTCAAGTTCCGAGAACTGGTCTGATAAGCACGTTTGATGCGCTATCGGGCGTGATCCGCGCATCAACTCCGCAGGTATGGCGTGATGAACGGCGTTTCATCGATACTCACCCTGCCAACGCGGTGGGGTTTGGCGCCTTGTCTGGCGCCGATCGCGGGGGGGGCCGGTGGATACCGGCGTACGACAGAACGGGGTCTGGACTAGGCGGCGGTGGAACCGTGCCGGTCGAGCGTATTACTCGACGGAGCGAGTTCTCATGAGCCAGGAAGTTGTTATTGAACGTCTGTTCGAGGCCTTGATCGACGGTGACCGCAAGGCCGCGATGGCGGTCGTTTCCGAGCAGTTCGACGCTGGCGTCGACGCTGAGCGGATGATCACCGATCTTCTGTGGCCCGCGTACAACCTGATCGACCGCATGTTCCGCTCGGACGAGCTCACCGTCCTGAGCAACAACATGGCGACCCGCCTGCTCCGCGTCATCGCGGACCGCGTGGCCGACCGTCTCGAGATGACCGAGCTGCCGATCGGCCGCAGTGTTCTCGCGTTCTGTGGCCCGACCGAGGGCGAAGAGCTCGGCGCCCAGATGGCCGTCGACATCCTCGAGTCCAAGGGTTTCGACGTGCGGTTCGCTGGGTCGAACGTCGCCAACGACGAGTTGCTCGGCGCGATGCACAGCGTCCAGCCCGACGTGCTCCTCGCGTTCTGCTCCGGTCCGTGCGACCTCCCGGCCCTCCGTGCCCTGATCGACACCATGCGTGAGATCGGAGCCTGCTCAGAGACGCAGATCGTGGTCGGCGGCGGCGTGTTCAACCGCGCCGAGGGCCTCGCCGAGGAGATCGGCGCCGACCTCTGGGCCGACGACCCGCTCGAGCTCGCCCACACGATGATCATGGACCCCGATCAGCGTGCGATGCCCGAGCAGAGGACGGTCGGTCGCGGCCGCAAGACCCGCCAGGCGGCGTAAGTCTTCGGTTCGGCGCGGGAATATCGCCCGTTCGGATCCCGTTCAATCCATCGTTCACTCGGGGGACCGGTCGAACCGGTCCCTTTTTCGTGGCGTAGCGGGGAGGCAGGCCTCACAATGGCTTGCAACCGGGCTTCGGGAAGGCTGTAAGCTCAAGACCGGAAAGGCGTCCCATGAATCGCGAGCAGGAACGCGTCATCATCGAGGCAGCGATCGCGGGCGATCGCACGGCGGCGGGGGACCTGATCCGCCACCACCAGCGATCGGTGTACGCCTACCTCCTCCGCATGTCGGGCCGCCCGGATGTCGCCGAGGACATGGCTCAGGAAGCGTTCGTCCGCGTTCTGACCAATCTCGAGCGATTCGATTTTCGGTACCGGTTCAGCACTTGGCTCTTCACGATCGCCCGCCGACTGCTCCTGAACCACCTTCAGAAGATGAAGCCCGCGTACGACACCGACGCCGTGTTCGGCGCCGAAGGTCGCGGCGGCGACGCCCCGATCGGGGGGGCACTCTTTAACGAGCAAACCACGCAGCGTCGCTCGGTCATCGATGTGGCGTTGCAGGACCTCAGCGCCGACCAGCGCGAGGTCGTCGTGCTGTTCCATCAGCTCGACTGGCCGATTGCGCTGATCGCGCAGCATCTCGACATGCCTGAGGGCACCGTCAAGAGTCACCTGCACCGCGGTCGGCGTCGGCTCCGCGAGGCGCTGGCTTCCCGTCCTGAGCTTCTGAGCCGACTCTCTCTCGAGGAGGGCACGGTCGAGGCGTTCGCCGCGGCGCAGGACTCGGGCGTTTCCCGCTCCGGGGGCGCGCGGGCATGATCGTTTCGGACGGCCAGATCTTCCCGGGCGACGATCGGACGCCGTCCGAAGGTGGCGCCATTGGCCCGATCAGCGACGCGGACATCGATCGTCTGTTCGATCGCGAGCTCGACGGTGGTGATCGGGGTGAACTGCTCCGGCGGATCCACGCAAACGTCGAGCGGGCGCGGGAGGTCGAGGAGACGGCCCGCGCGATCCGCGATCTCCGTGAGCCGATGAGCGTTCCCGACATGGCCTCGAGCGTGCTTTCGCACGTCGGGATGGCGCGCGGGTTCCGTGATCGTCGTCGTCGTGTCGCCGTCCGCCGTCAGCGTTTCGCCGTCGCCGCGGGCGTGATCGTCGCGCTTGGCGGCGTGGCGATGCTGCATCGGATGTCGCCCCAGGTCAAGCAGATGAGCCCGCAGGCCGCGCCGGTCGCGGGGATCGCGACGGCCTTCCGCCAGGACGCGGAGAACGTCCGCGCCGCGTTGTCGGATTTCGCGATGGCGCCCGCGGTTGATGCGATGGCGGCGGAGGGCGTGAGCGACGCGGGTCTTCGGACGAGCATTCCGCTTCGGTCGACCTTCGAGCGTCCTTCGATTGTCACGACGGCCTCTATCGACCGCGTGGACGAGGCGATGCGGGCGTGGATGGATGAACGCCGCGCCCTTGCGTCAACCGACGGCGCCGAGGTGGTCGAACTGTCGCGTCGCGACGGCTCGCGGTACGCGGTCGTTGTCCGTGTCGCCCACGCGTCGAGCGATGGTGTCTCGGGTCGCGGTGGAGCGGGTGAGCCGCTCGCGGAGATGCGTTCGGCCGCGTGCGGGTCGCTGTGCTCGTCGGTTGAGTCGCTCATGGCCGAGTCCGAGCGGACGCGTCCGTCGGCTGTCGCGGCGCCCGTCGCGAGCCCGGTCGTTCGTCCCGTTCCGCAGCAGTTCCTCGGGCTCGATCGGCTGGGGGCCAGGCCGTACGACCCCTACGCGCGGACCGGAAGCTTCCGGAACCGTTGAGCGGTCCACGGCCCGCTGACTCCCTTCCATCCCGTTCCTTTTCCTGATTTGTCCACATATTTGCGCGTTTGCCGCGCGTGCGCGCCTCCTCGGCGAAGCGCAGCGGGCCGCTCGTTGTATACCACTCTTGATGACTGCTTCCGTGCGTTGGCTTCTGTTCATTGTCGCGACGCTGTTAATCGTCGCGCCCCGAGCGAGCGGGTCGTGCCTGGGCGATCCGGTCTGGACCGACATCGGGACGCTGCCTGCGGACGTCGAGATCGTGATCGCGATCGAGAACGGCGCGGACGAACTCCGCTCGCCGCAGGGACGGGTGCTCGGGGAAGCGTTGCTGGCGTCGCGGCTGGTCTCGGCGATCCCGGACGCATGGGACCGCGCGGCCGCGGCGATGGGGCTCGATCGCGACGCGTTGGTCGATGAGGTCCTCGGCCGGCGGCTCGTGTTCGCGATGCGGGCCGGCGCCGGCGGAGCGCCGGACGCGTGGCTTGTTTCGGCCTACGTCTCGGACGCGGTCGTCACCCGCCTCGAGCTCGCGCCGCGTGACGTCGTTGGAGGGGTGACCGTCTCGTCACTCGACGACGGTCGCTTTACCGTCGCGATGCTCAAGGAGAAGATGAGAGGTCGGTGGGTCCGGCGGCTGCTGATCGCGGACGGATCCGCGGACGGTCTGCTGCGGGACGCGCTGCTCGTGCGACGCGGCGACGCGGGGGTCGGCCAGCTCGTTGACGAAGCGGGTTTCTCGGTGATCTCGGGCGAGCAGACGGGTGGCGTGGCGGCGCTCTGGCGCGAGCCTGCGACGGGGCGCCTGCTCGGGATGAACATCGATCGGAGCGGGGCGGGCTGGGACGCGCGGGCGTCTGCCGTGAGCGAGACCGAGAGCGACGCGACGGCGGCGACCAAGCTGGCGCGGGTCACGTTCGATGAGGACGCGTTTCAGCGGTGGAGCCGTCGCTCGCACGTGGCGTTCGTGGGCGACCTCGCGGGGCAGATCGATTCGCTTCGGAGCGTCGGGGCGCGGCTTGCTCCGGAGGGGGACGCGGTCGCGGAGATCCTGACGATGGCGCTGCGGGACGCGGTGGCGCCGATCGCGGAGGTCGTCCGCACCGATGAGCGCTCGGTCTCGGTGCTGTCGCTGCGGTTCGAACGGGACGGAACGGTGATGACCCTCGCGGGCCCCGCGTCGAATACGAGCGGAGCGAGGCGGGCGGACGAGAAGGCGACGCGGCTGGTCATGGCGCTGACGGGCGACGGCGATCCGAACGTGGACTTTCATGGGAAGCACGGGCTGGCGGTTCGCCAGACCGAGCGCGAGGTGCAGCGCGCTCCAGGGGCGCTCGGCCAGCTCTTCAAGGGGAAGACGCGAATCGAGTGGTGCGGCGAGCCGGGCCAATCCGACCGGGCCGCGGGCGGCGATGGTCACACATGGTGGCTGGTGCGGGCTTCCGGCGCCGAGGTCGCGACGCGCGCGGACGCGCCGGCGGACGAGATCGACTGCCGCCTCGCGTTCGACGGAGATCTCCGCGGGCTGAACGACGCGTTCCCGGGCCAGACGGGCCGCGAGGTGGTCGCCGCGGGCGTGGTCCGCCCCGCGCGGCTGGTCGATCGGTTCGCGAATGTCGCGCCGCTCCAGAAGACGGTGGGGGTGGTCGATCGTGTGACGTGGTCGCTCGAGCCGGCGGAGGTCGTTCCCGGACCCAAGGGGCGGCGATTCCAGCTCAGGAAGGCGTCGGCGAGCGTCGAGATCCGGCTCGATCGCGATCCTGAGAACGATCCGCGCAGATAGCGGCGCGGGACGGGCTTCGGCGCGTTCTACCATTCGGCTGAGAAAGGCGGATTTCACCAATGGCCCAACCCTCGGCCGATGCTGTCAACCTGCGCAACGTGGCGATCATCGCCCACGTCGACCACGGCAAAACCACGCTCGTGGACCAGCTCCTCAAGCAGTCGGGAATGTTCCGTTCGGGCGAGCTCGAGAAGCTCGCGGGCGGTCAGCACGACCTGATCATGGACTCGAACCCGCTCGAGCGGGAGCGCGGGATCACGATCCTGTCGAAGAACTGCGCGGTGAACTACCACGCGGAGGACGGGCACGACTACCGGATCAACATCATCGATACGCCCGGCCACGCGGACTTCGGGGGCGAGGTGGAGCGGGTGCTGCGTCTGGCGGACGGGTGCATGCTGGTGGTCGACGCGTTCGAGGGGCCGATGCCGCAGACGCGGTTCGTGCTCGGCAAAGCGCTCGAGCTCGGCCTGCGCCCGGTGGTGTACATCAACAAGTGCGACCGCCCGGATGGCGACCCGGACCGCGTGATCAGCCAGGTCTTCGACCTGCTGGGCACGCTCGGCGCGGACGACGAGGCGCTGGACTTCCCGGTGATCTACGGGTCGGCACGCGGGGGTTGGTCGGTGAAGGAGTGGCCGACCGAGGACCACGAGTCGGCCGACATGCGTCCGGTGTTCGAGGCGATCGTTCACCATGTGCCGCACCCGGAGGCGTACCCCGAGAAGCCGCTCCAGATGCTCATCACGACGCTGGACTTCTCGGAGTACATCGGGCGGATCGGCATTGGGCGCGTGGTGTCGGGCGCGGTGACGGCGGGTCAGCCCGCGGTGCTGGTGCGGGAGAACGCGGACGGCACGCGGAAGCTCGTGCGGGGCAAGGTCCAGAAGCTGATGACCTTCCAGGGACTCGGTCGCGTCGAGTCGCCGCGCGTGGACGCGGGCGACCTGTGCGCGGTCGCGGGCATCGAGGACATCGACATCGGCGACACGCTGTGCGAGCCGGACCATCCGGATCCGCTGCCCGCGGTGACCGTCGACGAGCCGACGATCTCGATGATCTTCCGCGTGAACGATTCACCGTTCGCGGGGCAGGAGGGCGAGTTCGTCACGAGCCGTCAGCTCCGTTCGCGACTCGACCGGGAGCTCGAGCACAACGTGGCGCTGCGCGTGGAGCAGGGCGGCGGCACGGACGAGTTCATCGTCTCGGGCCGCGGCATCCTGCACCTCGGCATCCTGATCGAGACGATGCGCCGCGAGGGGTACGAGCTCGCGATCGGCAAGCCGATCGTGATCGAGAAGGAGATCGACGGGAAGGCGCACGAGCCGCTCGAGGAGCTGGTCGTCGACTGCCCGAACGGGGCCGTCGGCGCCGTGATGCAGCTCGTCGGCGAGCGTAAGGGCGAGCTGCTCCGCATGGAGGACCGCGGCCCGGAGCTGAGCCACCTCGTCTTCGAGATCACGAGCCGGGCGCTGATCGGCCTGCGCAACCGCGTGCTCACCGCGACGCAGGGCGAGGCGATCATGCACCACACGTTCACCCGTTTCGTGCCCAAGAGCGGCACGATCCCGACGCGTATCTCGGGCGTGATGATCGCGACCGAGACGGGCCAGGCGACCGGCTACGCCGCCGAGAACCTGCACGACCGCGGCGTGCTGTTCGTCAAGCCTGGCCAGCAGGTCTACTCGGGCCAGGTCGTGGGCGAGCACAACCGCGGCGTTGACCTTCCCGTGAACATCGTCAAGGTCAAGAAGCTCGACAACATGCGTTCGGCGAACAAGGAAGCGACGGTGACCATTAAGGCGCCGCGCGAGCTCTCGCTCGAGCAGTGCATCGAGTACATCGAGGATGACGAGCTGGTCGAGGTCACGCCGACGAGCGTGCGGATGCGAAAGCGGATCCTCGACGAGGGTCAGCGTCGACGCGCGGACCGCCAGGCGAAGGACAAGGCGGGGGCGGGGGTGTAAGGGGCGCGTCTGAACGCGTTCCGACCGGCTCTGGAATCAGTTCGGTGAACGCGGTAACCGATCCGGCTTTGCCCGAAGTTTCCACGCCGCCATCATCCCGATGATCAGCGTGGCGAGCACGAGCAGCGCGAGGCTGAGTCCGAGCGAGCGGTCGGTGAACATGCCGAGGCCGAGCGAGAAGCCGGGCTGCTGGCCAACGATCGGCTCGATCCCGGCCCACGCGTCCACCGCTGATTGGGGGCGTCCGGCGGAGCTGAGCGTGTGGACGCCCGCCGCGAACCCGCCGGCGCGGGCGTAGTAGCCCGCGGCCAGACCGCCTGCGCTCGCGATGAACCCTGCCGCGGCGCCGCCCGCGCCCGCGAAGGTCCCGGCGGACAGGCCGCCACCGAAGGTGACACCGAGTCCAGCGGACATGCCGCCGCCGATGGCCGAGAGCACGCCGAAGGTCATGCCACCGCCGATGGTGAAGACGCCGAGTGAGCCACCGCCACCGATGGCGACGATCCCCCTGGCGAAACCGCCGCCGATTGCGAGCACGCCCATCGCCTCATCGCCGACCGCGATGAACCCGCGCGCCCGCCCGACGCGGTCGGTTCCCGCGGGGCCGAAGGCGATGTCGATGACGGGGATGCCGAAAATGAGGGTCTGCGTCCGCCAGCGCCGCCCGAGCATGACCTGGCCCGGCCAGCGGAGGACCTCGACCAAGGCGCCGCCGCACTCGGGGCACTTGCTCGAGTCGACCAGCCCGCCGAGGGGGTAGCCGCAGCGTCCGCAGAATGGCTCGCCCGGCTTGCCGCGGCTCTGGGCGTCCGAACGGGTCGATCCGGACGGTGGGGGCGTGGTCGGGTCGGCGTCGCGATGGGTGTCGGGTCGATCGCTCATCGCTCGCAGCCTACCATCGTGGCCCACCGCGGCGAGGGACAGCAAGCCGGAACGGCTCCGTTCCGCCCCTTGGTCGTGTGGACGAGATTGGGCTTTCGAGCCCGGGAGCGGACGGATGTACGCCATCATCGAAGAGTCGGGCGGCCAGCGCAAGGTGGTCGAGGGCGACGAGATCCTCATCGACCTGTTCAACGGCGGCCAAAACGAGGCCGGCTCGACGATCACCTTCGACAAGGTGCTCATCGTCGGCGCCGATGACGCGGGTTCGAGCAAGATCGGCCAGCCGTACGTCGATGGCGCCACGGTGCAGGCCGAGGTCGTCGACCCCGAGTTCAAGGGCGAGAAGCTCCACATCTTCAAGTTCAAGCCGAAGAAGGGCTACAAGCGCAAGACGGGCCACCGTCAGCGCTACACGCGCGTCCGCGTGACCTCGATCACCGGCTGAGTCCGCGTCGCGCCCGCGCGGCGTCGATCGTGATACATTCCGAACGATCACCGTCGATCATCGCGGGAGGGTTGTGATGCGCGCATGGATCTTGCTGCTCAGCGTTCTGAGCATCGGTATGACGTCGGCTCCGGTCATCGCCCAGGGCAGCGGATCGGACGCCGCTTCCACGGATGAACTGGAGTCGCTCGCGCCGCTGACCACGGAGGCGGAGCTCGCGCAGGTCTCGATGGCCGAGCTGAGCGTCGCCGTTCTCCCGCGCCGTGTCGATGAGCTCGAGACGCTTGCCGAGGAGTGGGTCGGGGCGCTCGAGAGCGCGTCGCGTTCGCTCGCTTCGATGGTCATCACCGCGGCGGACGGCGCGGGCGTCGATCAGGAGGCGGTCAACGAACGGAGGGACGTCGTCAGCGGGCTCGCGGCGCGGACGGCGATCATCCTCGATGAGCTCGAGGCCAAGGGCGGAGACGTCGGGAGCGCTCGGAACTACGTCAAGGCGGCGCAGCGGCTCGTGACGAACGTCGCGCCGGTCTCGCAATCGGCGGCGGGATCCGATGACGAGGCGGAGGTCGATCCCGCGGCCGAGATGGCCGCCCGCGTCCTTGCCGAGGCGCGCCGCATCGAGGCCGAGCCCCCCGTGCATGAGCGGACCGAGCCGTGGACGGTGCCCGTCGCGGAACTGCTCAAGGAGATTCAGCCACTCCGTCGTGAGAAGATCGAGGAGCGCGTCGAGGCGTGGCTCGGCATCCTCGAGCGGGAGGTTCGTAAGCGCAACAGGCTGAACATCGCGGCCGATCAGGCGACCGAGCCGGGGCTCCGGGACGCGTTGATCGCTCGAGCGAACGAGGAGGACCAGATCGTTCAGGCGGTCGTCGAGCGTGTCGACGCGTTGATCGACGTGGTCGAGCGGCGCGGCGGGGACATGATCGATCAGCGTCGCTACGTCGGCAACGCCACGGGCGTGCCGCTCAACTGGGCGAACCCCGAGGTGCTCTACGCGCAGATCATGGCGTGGCTCACCCGTCCCGATGGCGGCATCAAGGTCGGTCTCCGGATCGTTCAGTTCCTGGCGGTCATGTTCGCGTTCTGGATCGCGGCGAAGATCATCGGCGCCGTGGTCGCCGCGGCGGTCAAGCGCCTCCCGCGCGCGTCCGCGCTGCTGCGTGAGTTCCTCGTCGGCGGCGTGAAGCGCGTGGTCATGATCATCGGGCTTGTCGTGGCGATCGGGGCCCTCGGTGTCAACATCGGTCCGCTGGTCGCCGCGATCGGCGCCGCGGGCTTGGTGATCGGCCTGGCGCTCCAGGGGACGCTGAGCAACTTCGCGAGCGGCATCCTGATCCTGGTCTACAGGCCGTACGACGTGGGCGACTACATCGACGCGGGCGGGGTGAGCGGCAAGGTCGAGGCGATGAACCTCGTCGTGACGCGCATCGCGACGTTCGATAACCAGGTCCTGTACGTGCCGAACAACCAGATCTGGAACAACGTCATCACGAACATCAACGGGCGTGACAAGCGCCGCGTCGACATGAAGTTCGGCATCGGCTACGGCGACGACATCGCCAAGGCCGAGCGGATCATCCGCGAGATCATCGAGGCCCATCCCAAGACGCTCGACGATCCCGCGCCGACCGTCAAGGTCCACGAGCTTGGCGACAACAGCGTCAACCTCATCGTGCGCCCCTGGTCGAAGGTCGCGGACTACTGGGACGTTTACTGGGATGTCACGCGCTCGATCAAGGAGCGTTTCAGCGCCGAGGGCGTGGGCATTCCCTTCCCGCAGCGCGACCTGCACCTGCCCGAACCGATCGAGGTGGTGCTCAAGAACGGGTGATCCAGCCGGTCCGGAGCGAGGCCAGGCCGTGGCCAGAACGGGGTCGGGGCGCCGCTACCATTCGTGGTGGCCGTGCGCCCGGACCGTCGAGGAGACGCAAGCATGTCGAAGTCAGATCTGTGGGTCGCGCTGGCGCTCGCCGCCGCCGCGACGGGGGCCGCCGCTCAGCCGACCGGACCGGTGCCGTGGACAACCCGCGACCTCCCCGAGGCGAAGGGGTTCGAGGTCGAGGACGTCCTGACGGGGCTCGATCACCCGTGGGCGATCGCGTGGCTCCCGGACGGCGAGCGGCTCATCACCGAACGCAAAGGAACACTCCTGAGCTTCGCGCCGGGGTCGACGGAGCCGCGTGAGGTCGAGGTGAAGTTTCCCGACTTCCACGCGAACGGCCAGGGCGGGCTGATGGACATCTCGCTCCACCCGGACTTCGCCGAGAACCGATGGGTCTACTTCACGTTTGAGCAGGGCGCGACGCAGCGGAACCACACCGTGGTCGGGCGCGGTCGGTACGAGAACGGCGCGATCGAAGACATCGACGTTATCTTCGAGGTCGACCAGTGGAAGGCCGGCGGGCAGCACTTCGGCAGCCGGATCCTCTGGCTCCCCGACGGGACGTTCCTCGTCTCGATCGGTGACGGCGGCAACCCACCCGTCCGCTACGAGGGCGATTGGATCCGCAAGCAGGCGCAGAACAAGGGCGCCGATCTTGGCAAGGTCCACCGTCTCAACGCCGACGGCTCGGCTCCGAACGACAACCCGTTCGCCGATGAGTACGGCTCGGAGAACTCGATCTATACCTACGGGCACCGCAACATCCAGGGGCTCGCGCGGGATCCGGAGAGCGGGCGCATCTGGGCGAACGAGCACGGCGCCCGCGGCGGCGACGAGCTGAACCTGCTCGAGGCGGGCGACAACTACGGGTGGCCGACCGCGAGCTACAGCCGCGAGTACACGGCCGACAAGGCCGTCGCGGACAAGACGACGCTCAGCGGCGCGGTCGACCCCAAGATCGTCTGGACGCCCTCCAAGGCGCCGAGCGGGATGTGCTTCTACACGGGCGACGCGTTCCCAGAGTGGAAGGGCGACCTGCTCAGCGGTTCGCTCGTCTTCCGTGAGGTCCAGCGCATCGTGCTCGACGGCGACAGCGTCGACCGGGTCGAGCTCATCCCCGTCGGTCAGCGTGTTCGCGACGTGCGACAGGGCCCCGATGGGCTGGTCTATGTCCTGACCGACGAGGACAACGGCAAGCTGATGCGCATCAAGCCCGCGAAGAAGTGATCTGGCCGCGTCGACAAAGGGCGTTCACGCTGGTTGAACTGCTGGTGGTCATCGCGATCATCGCGCTGCTCATCGGCATCCTCCTCCCCGCGCTCAGCGCCGCCCGCGATTCGGCGCGTGGCGTTCTCTGCCGCGCGAACATGCGTCAGGCCTTCGTCATCATGTCCGCGTACGCGGACGACAACGACGGCGCGGGTCCTGCGATCGGTGTCCCCTGGGGGACACTCCCGAACTGGGCGCTCGTCGTGCAGAGCGCCGGCGGACGGCCCGGGTCGTCGGCGGGTGAGCTGTACACCGAGCGCTCGATCCTCGTCTGCCCGGACGCCCGCCCGCCCGGCGGCGGCGATCCCACGCGGACCTACGCGATGAACGCCACGGGCCACGCGGGGCTGAAGGGCGACCCGGATAACTTCGACGAGGCGCCGGCGCACATCCGCTTCGATCTCGTCGAACTGCCCTCGCGCGCCGCGTTGCTGCTCGACGCTTCCTTCGCGCCGCAGGAGCCGGGCCTGCCGCCGCCGACGCGCGGCTACAGCGTGATCGACTTCCGTGTCGAGTCGCACGTCCCCGATCGGGTCGGCTTCTGGCACGACATGGAGAGCGGGTTCCACGCCGCGCGGTTCGATGGCTCGGTCGTCGGCAGCCGTGAGGTCCCGGAGAGCTACGACGAGCCGCTGCCCTGACGCCGGGTAGGTCGGCTCTCTGAGCCGACTTGTAGCGTGTCGGACCGTTTTCGTGTCGGCTCGGAGAGCAGGCCTACCCAAAGACCATGTCGGCTCGGAGCGCCGACCTACCCGGCGCCCATGCAGAACGTCCCGCGCGTCCGGTCCTTGACAACGCCCGGGAACCGCAGCGCTCGCCCGTGCGCGACCGCGTAGACACCCGGGCTCAGGGCGCCGGTCGCGAAGATCGCCTCGGTCAGGTTCTGGAGCGCGTCCGAGCTCTTCATCTCGAACGGACGCATGGCGCCCGTCAGAATGATCGGCGCGGGCGGATCGGGGATCTCGGCGAGGAGGAGTTCGCCCGTGACGTGAAGCGTGTCGGTGCCGTGGAGGATCACGACGCCGTCGGTGTCCCCATCCTTGTCGAAATCGCCATCGCCGAGCATGATCCGGGTCATGTCCACGATCCGCCGGCGGTCCGCGTCGGTCAGGTCGTTGCTGTCCTTGCTCAGGAGCTGGACTGAGTTGATCACGATGTCCTCGAGGCGGAGCCTCGCGAGCATGCGGTGGACGATGCTGACGCGGTTCTCGAGCCGACCGGTGTGCTCGTCGTAGGTCTTCTCGATCGTGCCGCCGGTTGAGATAAGCGCAACGTGCCGCATGCTTGGGCCTCCGCGGACATGCTACCGCGGGAGCGCCGCGGGGCTCGCTCGGGCGTCGGTATAGTCTGGACGGACGGCCAGGATCCGCGGTCGCGGGGTCCGCCGCAGGTAGTGGGGAGGGAATCGATGACGCAGGCGCCTGAACAGCAGATGGCACGAGCTCTCGCCCGGATGCTCAACCAGGGCGACGCGATCGGGGTGCTCGCGCGGGCCGACGTCGCCCGCCAGCGGTTCCCCTATGCCCCGAGCTTCCAGTTCCTCCGCGGCATCGCGATCGCGCGTCTGGGGCGCCCGCGCGAGGTCGCGGACGCGATGCGGATGATGCTCGATCAACTCCCAACGGACGCCCGTCCCGAGGCGGACGCCGATGTCGCTCGGGTGATGCTCGAAGCGGGGCGGGCCGAGGACGCGATCGCGCTCGCCGAGGCCGCGCCCGGGACGTCGGCGGCGCTGACCGCGGTTCACGCCGAAGCGTTGCTCGCCGCGGGCCGTGCGGACGACGCCTCCAAGCTTGTGGAGGGCGGCGGCGGCGAGAGCGAGGCCGACCGCCTCGAACTCGCGATCGCGCGTGCGAAGATCGCGATCGCCGCCGATCCTTCCGGCGCGTCCCAGGCGTGCGCCGAAGCGCGCACGAACCTGAACGAACGCGTCGGCGTCGCGGGCGGATCGGCGATCCGACGCGCCGAGGCGCTCCGGGTCCTCGGCGACATGCAGCTTCGGGTCGGCGCGACCG
>PAKY01000093.1 GCA_002706885.1 Phycisphaerae bacterium | reverse complement strand
CTCGTCCAACGCCTCCAGGAGGCCGTGAGCGACCTCGCCCTCGACCCGGCGTCCGAGAAGCTCTGGAAGAAGGCCGCTGAGACCCTCCGCAAGCTCCGCCTCGAGCCGCCGCTCCCCGCCTCCGCAATCGAGGCCTCCGTCGGCCAGCGAAGCGTCGAAAAGCTCGCCGAGCTTGTGGCGTCCATCGACCGCCGCTGAGCGTCTGGGATGGGGTCTCGCCCCCCGCATGGGCGGCGGGCGTTTGCCCTAAGTCATCGACAATTCGACAGTTGTCGAATTCTGGCCGGATTCGCCATCGACATGAAGGATTCTTCATTTACAACATCCCGTAGCGGCGTCCGTCTGTTCGGCTCGCCGCGTTCGTTCACGCGGGAGATGTAGAAGATGACTCCACTCAAGAACACAAGCGGGCCGTCGGGATCGGGCGGCGCGGGGCGATCACGCGCGGCGCACGGATCGGGACGCGTCGCGAAGCGGGCCGACATGAGCGTCGATGAGTACGTCAGGCTGATCGATGTGTTGCTCGCGCGGGCGAGAGATCAGGAGCATCGGAGCGGCGCCGATCACATCCGCCACGCCGCCGATCGCTAGACGTCTGCCGCCGCGTTCTCGCGCGTGCCGACGCGATCGAGAACCGCGAAACCGATGGCGCCGGTGGCGATCGTGACCGCGGAGATCAGGAACAGCGTTGCTCCGCCGAGCGGGCTGTGCTCGACCGACCACCCATAGATCGCGACGCCAAGGAAGGGCGCGATCAGACCACGGATTCCGGTCAGGGTGACGTGCACAGCCATGTATTGGGCCGCGTTATCGTCCCGCGCGAAGTCGTTGTGGCCGAGATTCCAGGCGATCGCCCCGCCCGAGAACCCGACGCCCCGCACCGCGGCCGACGCGAACAGCAGGCCCGCGATCTCGAAGTACGCCGCGCCCGCGAGCAGCAGCGCCATGACGACGAACACCCACGAGTGCACCGCGCGGTAGCGGATCACGTGCCACCGGTCGAGCAGCCCCGACCACGCGCCCACGAACAGCGGGATCATGAGGTACGGGATCACCTGCGTCGCGAGCATCGCGTCGCGGTAGCCCAGGTCGAACACGTCCTGCGTGAGGATGACGACCACCGCGAAGGTCATCATGTTCCCCGCGCCCATGACGAACTGCGCCGCCATGTACCCCGCGAACCGCGCGTCGTTGATGAGGATCGACGCGAGGCGGAACGGGTTGAAGCTCGGGCGGTCCTGCATCTCCGCCTCGCGCTCGGTCTTCAGCAGCGCCGCGTGCCCTCGCACGCGCACGCGCGACCACCACCACACACCGACGAGCGAAACGGTGATCTGACCGACGATTGCGAGGCGGAAGAACCAGGTCTCCGGATCCCACGGCGTGCCCGACGCCGCCGAAATCATGGCGCCCACCACGCCGCCGTCCGCCGACGCGGCGAAGGCCTCGAGACGCTGCCCCATCCCGTGGCTGAGCTCGAGCACCTGACCGACACACACGCCGATCATCGCCGTGAGCAGCGTCTGGATCGCGGCGAAGCGTCCTGTCAGTCTTGCGCGCGTGTGGCGCGGGTAGTTCGCTCGCCAGATCGCCGAGCGCACCGTGACCACACCCGCGTAGCACATCCGCGCCGTGATCCCCAGCCCCACGGTCATGAACATGCCTGCGCTCGACCGCGGCGCCGCGGCGATGAGCACGATCAGCGCCGCGAGCGCGAGCTGAAGCGTGTTCACCGACCGCACCTTGTCCCGCCCGTGCGCCAGGCGCACGAAGACGAAGCTCGTGATGTTCGCGAACGCGGGCGCAGCGGTCACCGCAGCCACCGCATAGTCGAGCAGCGTGCCGTCCAGCGTCCCATCGTCGACCAGCCCGCTGAAGTACCGCTTGACGATCACGCCGAGGATCCCACCCTCGACCGCCGCGAGGGCGAAGGGAAGGAACAGCGTCGCGATCAACTCGCGCCGGTAGTTCGCCCGAGCGAGCGGTGGGGCGGCGGCCGGGTGGAAATGGCGCATCGCCCGCCCGGCCAGCGCGAAGGGGTTCAGGCCCGGGATCCAGGCCGGGGGTTCTCGAAGGCGTCGGAGGGGCATGGCTTGTGCGTGTCCGCCTGTCGGCGCCGGCGGAAGCGCGTGCCGAGGCCAGCGGGCGGACCCGATGCTAGGTGCCCTCTAAGCTTCGCCCGTGAGCGAGACCCAACCCACGCCCGAAGCCAACGCCTACGTCTTTGGCACCGACGACGTCGAGACCGAGCGACTCGGTCTCCAGCACAGGCTCTGGTCCGACGCCGCAGTGGCGCTCTGGCGCCGAGGCGGGCTCGCGCCCGGGATGACCGTCCTCGACCTCGGCTGCGGCCCGGGCCACGCGTCGTTCGATATGGCCCAGGTCGTCGGCTGCGGCGGACGCGTGATCGGACTCGACATCTCCGACCGTTTCGTCGCCCAATTCAACGCCCGCGCCGCGGCGATCGGCGTCCAGAACTGCCGCGCGTACGCAGGAGAGTCAAAGACCCTCGCCGCCACGCTCGAGCCCGAACTCGCCGCGGGCCGCAGGATCGACGCCGTCTACTGCCGCTGGATGCTCAGCTTCGTTCCCGACCCCGAAGCGGTCATCGCCCAGCTCTCGAGCATCCTTGAGCCGGGAGCGGTCGTCATGGTCCAGGACTACTTCAACTACGAATCGATGACCCTCGCCCCCCGCCGCCCCGAGATGACCCGCCTCGTCGAGGCCATCGCCAAGGGCATCCGCATGCGCGGCGGCGATCCGGACCTCATGGGCCGCCTCCCCCGCCTCCTCGCCTCCCACGGCTTCCGCATCGACCACCTCGACCAACTCCAGCGCATCGCCCGCCCCGGCACATCGATGTGGACCTGGCCCGGCACGTTCTGGCGCAGCGTCGTTCCCCGCCTCGTCGCGACCGGTCTCCTCGAAGAAGCCGAGGCCGAGGCCTTCTCCGCGGTCTGGATGGAGGTCTCCGCCGACCGCAACACCTTCATCCACCTGCCCACCGTCTACGAAACGCTCGCGACAAAGGCCTAACCCCTACAAGCCCCCTTTATAAGCCCCTGGCGCAAGCCTGGGGCAACCCAGGACACGCCCCGCGCTTCTCGCCCAACCGCCCCCTCCGCCCGGAATACGATCCCGCACGCATGAGTGACGCCCCCCTCCAGATCCGCAACTTCTCCATCATCGCCCACATCGACCACGGCAAGAGCACGCTGGCCGATCGGCTCCTCCAGCTCACCAAGGCCGTGAGCGAGCGCGAGGCGAAGGAGCAGCTCCTCGATTCGATGGATCTCGAGCGCGAGCGCGGCATCACGATCAAGGCCTCGGCCGTGACCGTCATGCACGAGCACAAGGGCCAGCCCTTCATGCTCAACTTCATCGACACCCCTGGCCACGTCGACTTCGGCTACGAGGTCTCCCGCGCCCTCAAGGCCTGCGAAGGCGCCCTCCTCGTCGTCGACGCCGCGCAGGGCGTCGAAGCCCAGACCGTCGTCAACGCCTATCTCGCCGTCGACCAGGACCTCGAGATCATCCCGGTCCTCAACAAGATCGACCTCCCCGCCGCGCGACCCGACGAGATCGCCGAAGAAGTCGAGCAGGTCCTCGGCCTCCCCGCCGAAGACTGCATCAAGTGCTCCGCGAAGACGGGCGAGGGCATCCAGGAACTCCTCGACGCCGTCTGCGAGAAGTTCCCGCCGCCCCGTGAGCCCGTCATGAAGCAGACGCGGGCCCTCATCTTCGACGCGATCTACGACGACTACCGAGGCGTCGTCCTCTACTGCCGCGTCTTCGACGGGCGCCTCAAGGTCGGCGACAAGATCCGCATGATGCAGATGGAGCGGACGTTCCAGCTCACCGAGCTCGGCAAGTACACGCCCAAGCCCACCAAGGTCAAGGAAGTCGGCGCGGGCGAGGCGTGCTACGTCATCGCCTCGATCAAGAACCTCGGCGAGGTCCGCGTCGGCGACACCATCACCATCGACCACGACCCCGCCGCCGAGCCCCTCGAGGGCTACGAGCCCCCGCGCCAGATGGTCTTCTGCGACTTCTACCCCGCGACCACGACGGAGAAGAAGGGCGGCGACTTCGAGGACATGCGCGAGGCCGTCGAGAAGCTCGCCCTCAACGACTCGAGCTTCACCTACCAGGCCGTCCACTCCGAGGCCCTCGGCTTCGGCTTCCGCTGCGGCTTCCTCGGCCTCCTCCACATGGACATCATCCAGGAACGCCTCGAGCGAGAGTTCGACCTCGAGATCGTCCAGACCGCCCCGACCGTGAGCTACAGGGCCATCATCCGCGGCAAGGGCGGCGAGCACGTCGAGGTCGAGGTCAACAACCCCGCCGACCTCCCCGACATGGGCTCGGTCGAGCAGATCATGGAGCCGATCTGCAAGCTCGAGATCATGCTCCCCAAGGACCGCATCGGCGACGTCATGAAGCTCTGCATGGACCGCCGCGGCATCTTCAAGCAGCAGCACTTCGTCAGCGAAGCCCGCGAGATGATCACCTTCGAGATGCCCCTCGCCGAGCTGATCTACGACTTCTACGACAAGCTCAAGGGCATCACCTCGGGCTACGGCACCATGGACTACGAGATCATGGAGTTCCGCCCCGACACCCTCGTCAAGGTCGACGTGCTCATCAACGGCGAGCCCGTCGAGGCCCTCAGCCTCATCACCCACAAGCTCAAGGCCGAGCAGCGCGGCCGCGCCCTGCTCACCAAGCTCAAGAAGCAGATCGACCGCCACCAGTTCGAGATCCCGCTCCAGGCCGCCATCGGCGGCAAGATCATCGCCCGCGAGACCATCAAGGCCTTCCGCAAGGACGTCACCGCCAAGTGCTACGGCGGCGACGTCAGCCGAAAGCGCAAGCTCCTCGAGAAGCAGAAGAAGGGCAAGGAGCGGATGAAGAACGTCGGCAGCGTGAACATCCCGCAGGAGGCGTTCATGGCGGTGCTGGATACGGGGGAGTAAACCTCGCCCGCTCTTCCGTGCCCGCTTGCTCGTCAGTCCGGGAGAATCGATCGAAGCGCGTCTCGCGGTAAGCGCAACCAGCGATCGTCGCGACACCTCCCGCGCTCGCCGCCCTTCCAACCCAACCCGGTACGCTACCCCCACCCATGCGCGTCGAGGACCTCTCCCATGACCCGCTCGTCGCCGCAGGGCTCGACATGCAGCGAGAGCTCTCCCGCGCCCGCTCCACCGCCGAGATGACCGTCGCCGCCGCCCACGGCATCGGACGCATCACCAAAGCCCAGCACCTCATCGTCGTCGTCCCGAGCAAGCGAGCCGCCGGCCCCGGCCCCGGTCTCGTGGCCGAGCATCTCTGGCTCGGCGATCCGGACCTCACACCCGATCGCTTCGGTGTGGGCGGACGCCCCATGCCCGTCGCCCTCGGCACGCCCCTCTACCAGCTCATCGCCGACGGGCGAGCCAAGCTCGCGTCAGAGGTCGATATCGCCTCCGACCCCATCCTTGCCGCGACCGTCGATGGCGCCACCCGTGCCCTCGTCGTTCCCCTCGTCTATGACGGCGAGGTCCGAGAGTGGCTCACGCTCTGGTGGGCGGGCGCCGTTGAGGTCGACGCCGAGATGGCCCGCCTTGCCATCAGCAACCTCAACCTCCTCGCGCGATCGCTCGAGCAGGCCGAGCTGCGCGAAGAAGTTCACGCCCTCTCGGAGCGCCTCGCGAAGCAGGTCAAGGAAGTCGCCGACGTCCAGCGATCGATCCTGCCCGCACGACCGCCCGAGATACCGGGCTACGAGATCGCCGTCCACTACACGCCCTGCCAGTCCGCGGGCGGCGACTACTACGACTTCCGCGACTTCGCGGGGGGACAGACCGGCTTCGTCGTCGCCGACGTCTCGGGACACGGCCCCGGCGCCGCCGTGGTCATGGCGATGATGCGCACCGCGATGGCGTCCTACCGGATCAGCGGCGCCGAGGCGGTCGACGTCGTCCGTCATGTCAACCGCGTCATGTTCGACGGCGCGGAGACCGGGACGTTCGTGACCGCCCTCTTCATGCTTCTCGAACCGTTGTCCGGTGAGGTCAACGCCGTCTCCGCAGGCCATCTCCCGCCCCGCCTGTTGCGGGCCGACGGACGTGTGGAAGTGGGGGGCATGGACGCCTGTCTTCCCATCGGCGTCATGGCCGAGACCGACGTCACCCGCTCGGCGCCGCCCTTCTACCTCGCTCCGGGCGACCGCCTTTTCCTACACACAGATGGATTCAACGAAGCTCGCGCGCCGAACGGCGAACTCTTCGGCTACGACCGACTCGACCAAACACTCGGCATGGGCGATCCCAACGAGCCGTCGTCAGTCACCCTCTCAAGGCTCGTCGAAGCGGTCGTCTCGCACGAGCAGGGGGCGCCGCAGGCCGATGATCGATGCGCTGTTGTTGTGCGACGGCTTTCTGGCGACGCGTGAGACCCCAGACTACCCCAGCACGCACCACAGAGCGTGTACCAGCCCCGGCAGCCAGAACACCAGGCAAAGCACGATGTTCAATACCAGGTGCCCGCCGATGCCCTTGGTCAGCCCGACCGCCAGCGGCGGCAGCAGAATCGCGATGATGATCAGAAGCAGCTTGTTGGTCTCGTCGGCCATGGGGTCAATCTCCAGAAAGCGTGCGGTCTCCAGCAGCTTACCGGATCACATGAACGGCGCATGAAAAACGCGGGGCCCGTTCCCGGACCCCGCGTCGCTGTCTTTCCTTCGACTCGAGCCGCGATCAGGCGCGACGACGACGCGCGGCGGTCAGGCCGCCGAGACCGAGCAGCGCGAAGCCGGCCGGCGCCGGGATGAAGCCCGGGTTGCCGATGAGCTGGATCGTGCCGAAGTTGTCGTTCTCGAACGCGGCCGAGAGGTACGCGCCGTTGAGGCCGACCGTGCTGAACACGCCGTTGCCGTCGATGTCGAACTGAACGGTGCCGAACTCGCCATCCGGAACGTTCGGCGTCGCGACGACGTCGATGATGTTCGACATCGCGTCAATGATCACCGCCGCGTCGCCGCCCTGGCCGAGACCGCCGCCGCCCGCGACCGCGATCACGTTGATGCCCGTGCCCCAGATCGCCTCGAAGTCGGCGATGTCGCTCGCGCCCGCCTCGATGAGGATGACGATCGACTCGCCCGCGCCCAGGTCGATGTTCGGCAGGTCGCCGCCCTCGGTCGGGTCGGCCGACGAGTCGTCGTAGAACAGGCCCATCAGGTTCGCCGGCGCGGGGCCGAAGTTCGTGACCTCGATCCAGTCGGCCGTGCCGTCCTGGCCGCTGAGGCCGATGTACGCCTCCGTGATCTGGAGGCCCGGGCCGGCGATGGCGGTCGTGGACGCGGCGATACCAGCGAGAAGCGCGATGCGGTTCATGAGTGTCTCCCTCTGCTCTGTTCCAAGCAATTTGCGGCGCCCGTCGCTTCGACGCGACGGTGTCGATTGCCTACATTCGTAGGCCATATGAGAACGACCGGCCTTCTTAATAAAGCGAAGGAATTGTTAAGAAATGATGAAGACGAACAACCGCGCCTTCACGCTCATCGAGCTGCTGGTCGTGATCGCCATCATCGCGCTCCTGATCGGCATCCTCCTGCCCTCCCTCGGAGCCGCCCGTGACAGCGCCCAGCAGGTCGTCTGCATGTCGAACCAGCGCCAGCTCGGCACGGGCGTGCTCACTTACGCCCTCGACAGCGACGGCTACCTCTGCTCGGGCCCGTGGGACAACCGCGAGACCGGCTCGCTCAACGGCAACGGCCCCATCGACACCACGGGCTGGGTCGCCGACCTCGTCCTCCAGGGCATCAAGGTCAACGACATGCTCTGCCCCTCGCACCCCGCCCAGGCCAACCAGAACCTGGAGATGACCGAGGACGGCGTCGTCAACCGACTCAACGACGGCGCCTATCGAGAATTCACCGTCGAGGAACGCTCGAGCCTCATCCGCGCAGGCTTCAACACCAACTACTGCCAGTCGTGGCAGATGGCCTACACCGCCCGTGAAAACCCCTTCGCGGAGCGTGTCACGCAGCTCGGCCAGGTCCTCGGCCCGCTCAACCAGCGCTTCATGGACGCCGTCGCGCCGTCGCGCGTCATCCTCCTCGGCGACGCGCGCTCCGACAACGCCGCCGACGACAGCGGCTTCATCATCCTCGATGGCGAACGCGTCGAGACCGCCAAGTCCGTCGACGATGCCGCCACCTGGACGCAGACGCCGCAGGGCCGACGCTTCGTCAAGCCGTCCTACCGCGACTTCGGCCCCGCCCACATGCGACGCCGCACCGTCCACGCCGCCGACGAGGACGGCGCCCGCATCGAGCGCGTCTCCGACCGCGTCAATGGCGTCTTCCTCTTCGCCGACGGACACGCCAAGGCCTACGCCGACAAGGACGAGTCGCTCACCTTCGCGTTCGATCGCGACGACTCGGGCGCCGTCTGGTACCCCGACTTCGACGGGACCAACGAGGTCTTCACCGGAGAACTGACAACGGGCCGCTACGACGGCCGCGTCGACCCGGGCTCATAACGAAGGCTTGTAAGCCGACAACACGAGCCCAACATTCGTTTCTGGAAAGGGAGATTTGAGGATGGGTAAGTTCAAGCTGCTCGCGATCGCGGGCGCCGCTCTCTGTGTCGCTCCTGCGACCGCTCAGGTCGTCATCAACGAGGTCTGGGAAAACCCCCCCGGTGACGGCGACAAGTTCGACCCGTTCCTCGAGTACATCGAGCTTTACGGCGAGCCCGGCACCGACCTCACGGGCTACGCCGTCGCCCTCTTCAAGGGCGGCAGCGACCTCAACTCCGACGACCTCCCCGAGACCCGCCCCGAGATCGACGAGGCCTTCGAGCTCGACGGCGTCGTCATCGGCGAGTCCGGCATCGTCGTCCTCCTCAACGACTCCGAGGGCTTCAGCGACGTCGAGTTCGACGTCCCCGCCGAAGCGACCATCCTCTACTTCCGCGCCCAGCACATCTCCCCCCCGGGCGTCAACGCCGACGTCGCGGGCAAGCTCTCCAACGACCTCAGCTCGTCGTACCTCCTCGTCCGCGGACGCACAGGCCACGCGCTCAACGCCTCGAACATGAGCGTCTTCGACCTGCCCGACTACGCGTGGCACAAGGACATCAACCCCGACGTCGACTTCGACGGCAAGGCCGACTTCGGCGACGAGGGCCCCCTCGCCCGCCGCATCGAGCCCATGCAGATCATCGACGACGTCGCCTGGTCGCACAACGGCGGCAAGGAGTACGTCCGCGACAGCCAGCAGGAAATCTCCGACACCCCGGGCTTCAACCCCGACTCGATCAGCCGCGTCGCTTACTACGGCGAGAACCCCATGCGCGGCCTCCGCATGAACAGCGAAGGCGAGACCGTCCCCACCCGCATGGCCGACGAGGAGTGGATCTACGGCGAGCAGGGCCCCCCCGACGGAACCTATTTCTACAACGAGAACATCGCCGGCCCGACCGATCCGAAGGGCGACGGCTTCGAGGACCTCGACCTCGCCGGCTTCGCCATGACCCCGGGCGACTTCAACGACTCCGCCGCCGCAAGCGTCACCCAGTTCCGCTTCGTCCGCGGTGACTTCAACTTCGACGGCGTCGTCGACGAGACCGACGGCGACCTCATCGCTGGCGAGCTCAACATGGACCTCGACCGCGAGACCCCCTGCCTCGACGAAGAAGGCATGCCCACCGGCTTCACCTGCTGGTTCTACGAGGGCCGCTCCGCCAACGCCCTGCTCGCCATGATGAACATGGACAAGCTCGACGCCGTCGGCGGCGGCAACGCCAGCTTCGTCACCCCCGCCGACCTCGAGGCGTGGAACGACGAGTTCGGCCCCGAGGGCTGCAACGCCGCCGACCTCGCCGAGCCGTTCGAGACGCTCGACATCGCCGACGTCGTCCGCTTCCTCCAGCTCTTCGGAGCGATGGACAGCGGCGCCGACATCGGCGCCCCCATGGGCGTCCTCGACATCGCCGACGTCGTCGCGTTCCTCCAGATCTTCGGCGCCGGCTGCCCCAGCTAACGCGGGCCCACGGTTCCAACGAAACACCCGCGGACGCCGTGAGAACATCGCGCCGTCCGCGCTTCACCACTGACCTTTGCAAGCGTCGTCGCGAACCACGCGTTCGCGACGACGCGGCTCCAGACGAGCGACGCGCAATCCTCGCCCGAATCGGTCCCCCCCGATTCGGGAGCGCGTTCATCGCGCGCAAATCTTTGGACATACACACAGATTCGCGTGGCAGCTCGGGTGTTTTTCCCGCTCCTAAATAGGCCGTCATCGTTTGCGGCCCCGCGTCGGGATATCCGACGCGGCTCGATACGGGGTCTCGAGAACAGTCGAAAGAAAGGGAAAGCGATGCGTAAGTATCGGAGTGGTATGTGCGCGCTCATCGTCGCCGCCGCCGGCGCTCTCTGTTCGTTCAACAACGCCGCGCAGGCGCAGCTCACCGCCGAGGACGACTGGACCTTCCAGGGTCAGCTCCAGAACGACGGCGCGCCGTTCGACGGCACGGTCGGCATGACCTTCCGCCTCTTCGACAAGGAAGACGGCGGCGAACAGCTCGGACCGACGCTCAACCGTCCCAACGTCCGCGTCAGCAACGGCTTCTTCGGCGTCGACCTCGACTTCGGCATCGACGCCATCAAGGCCGGCGGCTGCTGGCTCGATATCACCGTCGCCAACGCCTCTGGTGAAGCCATCCGTCTCGCTCCCCGCAAGGCCATCCGCCCGACGCCCAAGGCGCTCGTCGCGGTGTGCGCCAACGGCGCCGACGGTGACTTCACCTTCGGCGGCGACGACGGCCAGATCGTCTTCGGCCCCGACTGCTCGATCGGTGTCGATCCCGACTTCACGGGTATCGTCGAGCGCGACCCGGTCGGCCTTCGCGTCCTCGGTCGCGGCGACCAGGGCTGCCGCGTCCTCTTCGGACCGACCGACGATTGCACCGTCGAGGTCAACCCCACCGGCCCCGCGGGCCTGACCCTCCGCGACCCGAGCTGCGTCCGCGTCCTCAACCCGTTCCAGGGTCCGAACAAGATCGTTTTCGGCGCCAAGGACGACTGCAACATCGGCACCCGCGTCAACCTCGGCGGCCTCGTCGCCAGCGATCCGGTCGGCTTCCGCGTCCTCGGCCCGAACAACCAGGGCTGCCGCGTCCTCTTCGGCACGACCAACAACTGCGCCGTCGAGATCAACCCGGGCGGTCCCGCGGGCCTGACCCTCCGCGACCCCAACTGCGTCCGTGTCCTCAACCCCTTCGGCGGACCGAACAAGATCAACTTCGGCACGACCGACCTGTGCTCGATCGGCACCATCCCCGAGCTCCCGGGCCTCGTCGAGCAGGACCCGACCGGCTTCCGCCTCCTCGGCCGCAACAACGAGGGCTGCCGCCTGATCTTCGGCCCGACCATGGACTGCACCGTCGAAGTCCAGCCCGACGGCCCCGAGGGCCTACTCCTCCGCGACCCGCGCGGCATCCGAATCGTCAACCCGATCGACGCCGCCACCCCCATCCTCTTCTTCGGCCAGAACAACGAGTGCTTCATCGAGGGCTCGAGCTTCGAGAACCCGATCGATCCGCTCAAGCTCTGCGACCCCAACGGCTTCAACTTCCAGGGCGGCCCCGTCGCCATCGGCGTCCAGGACCGCTTCGGCGAGTTCGCCCTCCAGGTCGGCGGCGCCGTCGCGGCCGAAGACTTCGTCCAGTTCTCGAGCGGCCGCTTCAAGACCGAGGTCGCCGACATCGACAACGCCATCGACCTCGTCGAGCGCCTCCGCGGCGTCTCCTTCGACTGGGTCAACATGAACGACGGCAAGCACGACATCGGCTTCATCGCCGAGGAGGTCGCCAAGGTCCTCCCCGAGCTCGTGCAGATGGAGAACGGCGAGGCCGTCGGCGTCGCCTACCACCGCCTCACCGCCGTCACCGTCGAGGCCATCAAGGCTCAGCAGACCCAGATCAAGGGTCTCACCTCCGAGCGTGACGACCTCCAGGCCCGCGTCGAGCGCCTCGAAGCCCTCGTCGAGGCCCTCGTCGAGAACGGAGGCAAGTAATGACCCGCATCTCATCGAACAAGGCGGCCGCTCTGATCGCCCTGGCTTCGATGGCGTCGGTCTCCGCGGGTCAGATCGCCCTCCCGCGCTGCGTCATCGCCGGCGGCGGAGGCGTCTGCGAGGGAGGCAGGCTCACCCTCACCGCCACCATCGGCCAACCCGTCACGGGCGCCGCTGACGGCGGACGCTTCGACCTCGACGCCGGCTTCTGGGTCGGCGCCGCAGGAAGCTGCAACCGAGCCGACCTCGCCAGGCCCTTCGGAACCCTCGACATCGCCGACGTCGTCCAGTTCCTCCAGTTCTTCGGCGCCATGAACCCCGCGGCCGACCTGGCCGCCCCCGCCGGAACCTTCGACATCGCAGATGTCGTCGCGTTCCTCCAGACCTTCGGCCTCGGCTGCCCGTAATTCCAGCCGAGTTTCGCAGGTCCTCACCATCTGCCCGCGCGCTCCGGCGCGCGGGTTTTTTCATGCCCACGCGCCGCCCGCCCGCACGGGTATCATCGCTGCGTGGCCAGCTTCCCCTCGCCCAGGCACGACGACCGACTCCGCGAAGCGCTCGAAGGCCGGGTCTGCTGCGTGACCGGAGGCGCCGGCTTCATCGGCGCCCACCTCGTCGAACGCCTCCTCGAGCTCGGCGCCATCGTCCGCGTCATCGACGACCTCTCCACCGCCACCCTCGACGCCCTCAACCCCCTCCTCGAACGCCAACCCGAACGCCTCCGCTTCGTCCGCGGCTCCATCCTCGATGACGACGCCCTCGGCGACGCATTCAGCCGAGCCTCCCTCGTCTTTCACTGCGCCGCCCTCTCGTCCATCCCCCGTTCGGTGGAACACCCCGAGCGATCCTGGGCCGTCAACACCACCGGAACCCTCCGCGTCCTCCTCGCCGCCCGCGACGCCGCCGTCCGTCGCGTCGTCTATTCCGCCTCCTCCTCCGCCTACGGCAACACACCGGGTCTCCCCAAGGCCGAAACGCATACTCCCGCCCCGGTCTCCCCCTACGGCGCCTCCAAGCTCGCCGCCGAACACCTCTGCGTCGCCTTCAGCGAGACCTACGGCCTCAGCACCGTCTCCCTCCGGTACTTCAACGTGTTCGGCCCCCGCCAGCGTCCCGACACCCCCTACGCGGGCGTCATCCCCAGCTTCGCCAGCCGTGTCCTTGGGGGCGAAGCTCCCCGCATCTTCGGCGACGGCGAACAGTCCCGCGACTTCACCTTCGTCGACAACGCCGTCCTCGCCAACCTCCTCGCCGCGACCAGCGATCGCCCCCTCGCGGGCGAGGTCTACAACACCGCCACCGGCTCCCGCGTCACCGTCAACGAACTCGCCGAACGCGTCATCGCCAAGCTCGGCCCTGGCCCCGCCGCCCAGCCGATCGAGATCGAGCGCATCGAGCCGAGGCCGGGAGAAGTCCGCCACTCCCACGCCGACATCTCCCGCATCACCAACGACTTGGGCTACGAGCCCATCGCCACCTTCGACCAGGGCCTGGACGTCACCCTCGACTGGTACCGCGCCTGGCACGAGCGCACCGCGAAGACCTCCAACGGCGGCGTCCGTTGAACCCCCTCGCCCTCGTCGAACTCGCCCGCCTCACCATCGACCTCCGCGCCCGCTTCAGCGGCCGCTACTGGCAGTGGCGCATGAACACCGCCGAAGGCCCGCGCCGACTCGACCCCGCAGCGCGCCGCCGCGCCGCTCTCGACTTCGCAAACTGGCGACGCCGCATGCGGAAGATGTGCGATGACTGACCGACCCCGCGCCCATCCGGACGCCCACAAAGTCGTGGCTCAGCACGCCGAAACGATCAAGCTCCTCGGCGTCGACGAAGCGCCCGTCCGACGCCGCGTGCCTCCCGCGCCGAAGCCCCGCCCCGTCGAAGTGTTTGCAAAGGAAGAAGGTCCGGAAGTTAAGCGTTCATCGAAACAAGAAGGATCACAGGCCGATCGCCTCGAAGAGCTGCGACGAACGTACGAGCTCGACGCCCCCCACGCAAACTTCGTCACCGACTTCCAGAACATCGTCTTCGGCGAGGGCGACCCCAACGCGCGACTGATGTTCGTGGGTGAAGCCCCGGGCGCCGAGGAAGACAAAACCGGACGCCCATTCGTGGGGCGCGCGGGCCAGCTCCTCGACAAGATGATCAACGCCATGGGCCTTGCGCGCGAACAGGTTTACATCGCCAACGTCCTCAAGACCAGGCCGCCGAACAACCAGACGCCCACGATCGACGAAGCAACCGCGTGCGCACCGTATCTGTTCGAACAGATTCGCATCGTCGCGCCCGAAGTCATCGTCACCCTCGGCCTCCCCGCAACGCGACTCCTCCTCGACACGAGCGACGCCATGGGTCGCATGCGCGGCAGCTGGCACGTCTTCCCGCCGCCCACCGCGCCGCTCGACGACATGCCCGAGATCGCGGTCATGCCGACCTACCACCCCGCGTTTCTCCTGCGCTCCTACACAAGCGAGAATCGATCTAAGGTCTGGTCCGACCTGCAACAGGTCATGGACAAGCTCGGCCGCTCCGAGCAGCGCTGAGGCGCTCTCGGCGAATCCTCATATCGTTTTGTGTGACCTTCGGAACCACCCGCGGCGCGTCGCGTATGAGTGGTCATCGCGTCACGTGTTCTTCGCGACGCGCGCAACCATGACCCCCACGAGACTCGGCGCTCGGCTGCGTTGGCCGGACGCCGGGTTTTTTTCATCGAGTTTCACGCGACGACCCGCGCGCCCGGTATCCCCTCGCAACGCGTCGACGCACGCGACAACACGATCGCGAGGGCGCATCGCTCCAGTTCAAAGTGTCGTGATCCGGCGCCTGTCGTCAGGGTTCCGGCGTCACGGCCGGCGCGGGCGCTCCGAAGTCCAACTCGACGTCGGCGTCGAGCGGCTCCATCGCCGTCACCCGCCACTCCGCCGCGCCGTCCTCGCGCCACCGCACCTCGAACGTGAAGCGCACCTTGTCGCCGACCTCGTACGTCGAGAGATCCACGTCCGGGTCCACGAGCGGGAACGCCATCTGCATCGACAGCATCCCGAGCACGCCGTTCGCGTTGCGATGAACCTCGCCGTCCGAGCCGACAAACGCAGGGATGTGCTCGTGATGGATCTTCAGCGACCGTGACGCGCCGCCGCTCGTGGGCAACTGGACCAGCCGCCCGCGAACCGTGTACGCCTGGTCCGCCTCGCCGAACGCATCGTCCGACGCGGGATCGACAGCGACCGCCGGCTCCTCGCACCCGACGCACAACGCGAGCGGCACGAACGAGAGCATGGCGATGAACCGACGCACGGCGCCGTCCCTTCGATGGCCGTCAGACGCGGAGCGTCAGGCCGTCTTGATGTCGAGGTACTTGGCGACGCTGCGGAGATCGGCCGACACGTCGGGCGTGAAAGACATCTCCCAGCTCAAACCGGGACGGACCTGCACGACGCGCGCCGCCTTCTCCCGGCTCGTCCACAGGCGGTTGCCTCGGATGTAGCGGTTCAGGCGACGCTTGCGAAGGTGCTGGGCACGACGGAGCGCACGGACGTTCGCCGGATCGCGACGCATCAGACGCGCCACGGTGTCACGCGGACCCTTCGCCGCGGGCGTCACGTTCAGCGTGCAGCGGATCGTCTGACCCGCCGTGAACGAAGAGATCTGATCGGCCGTGTTGCTCGTCATCGTCGTATTACCCGTGAGACGTTCGCTGACTGGTCCACCGATGCGACGTCCGCGCCGAGCCCCAACGGCCCGCGCGCCACCGCTCCCGAACGCGAAGGATAGGTCGGGCGCCGTTGAAGTCCAGCAACCCGCCCGCCCCCTCGCCGACGTTTGCTCCCGCCCCCCCTAGCATGCCTCCCCCGTCCCAGCTCCGGGCGTGGGATCGAGGCGGACGGTGTTCGGGATGGAGCTCCCCGTCGCCCGCCGAAACGACAGAAGGACCATATATGACCGACGACGCGCCGCAGCCCAATCAGCCGCAGCCCAACCAGCCCACCTTCGATCCGAGCGCGCCGCACCAGCAGCGTCCGAAGGTCCGCGCGCTCCGCGCCTTCCCCCTCCAGGCCAAGGGCCCCGACGGCCAGCCCATCCAGATGCTCGGCCTCGCCGACCATCACCAGATCTCCTCCAAGATGGTCGCCACCCTCCCCGCGGCCCAGGTCATCTTCCCGCTCATGGACGGCTCCCACGGCATCGACGAGATCGTCACCACCGTCGGCCGCGGCCTCACCCGTGAATTCCTCGAACAGCTCGTCGCCCAGCTCGACGACGCCTGCCTCATCGAGGGCCCGCGCTTCGACGAGGCGATGGCCGAGGTGAAGAAGGAGTTCGACTCCACCGACACCCTCCCCCCCGGAAGCACCGCCCAGTTCGCCGATGCCCTCGCCAAGCAGGAACTCGGCGAGAATGCGACAGACGAACAGCTCGCCGAGGTCGGCCCCGCCAAGCTCCGCGAGATCATGGACAAGTGGATCGACGCCTCCCTCAAGGACGCGACCAACCCCGCCTTCGATGAGCTTCCCAAGGCCGTCGTCGCCCCGCACATCGACTACCAGCGCGGCGCCATGAACTACGCCCACGTCTACGGCCGCCTCCGCACCGCCAAGCGCCCCGACCGCGTGGTCGTCCTCGGCACCAACCACTTCGGCTTCTCCACCGGTATCTGCCTGTGCGACAAGGGCTTCGAGAGCCCGCTCGGAACGTCACCCCTCGATACGCAGCTCCTCGAGGCCGTCAAGGCCCGCCTCGGAGCCGAGGGCGCCGAGCAGGCCCTCGCCAACCGCTTCGACCACGAGCGCGAGCACTCAATCGAGCTCCACCTCCCGTGGATCCAGCACTGCCTCGGCCCCGCCGACGAGAGCGAGGGTCACGTCCCCGTCTTCGCAGCCCTCATCCACGACCCGTGCGTGAACTCGGGCGAAAGCTATGACGGCAAGGGACTTGCGCTCGATCCGTTCGTCGAGGCCCTCAAGGGCGCCCTCGACGAAGTGGGGGGCACGACGCTGATCGTCAGCTCCGCCGATCTCAGCCACGTCGGCCCGAGCTTCGGCGACCAGCAGTCCCTCGCGGGTGACACCGAGGAGGCCAAGCAGGCCCGTAACCGCGTCGCCGCCCACGATCAGGAGATGCTCAAGCTCTTCTGCCAGAACAAGCCCGACGATCTCGTCGCGTCGATGTCCTGGCAGCAGAACCCGACCCGCTGGTGCTCCGTCGGCAACATGGTCGCCGCCGCGCGCCTCGCCGAGCCCCAGAGCATCAACCTGATCAACTACGCCGCCGCGATGGACCAGCAGGGCATGACCTTCGTGTCCCACGCCGCGATCGCGATGGCCTGATCCCCGCCCGGCCCCATCTGCCCCCATCTGGCCTCGGACCGGATGGGAAACGCTCCCGCGCCCAGGCGCGGATGAGCCCAAAGGACCCCCTGCGCGTGCCGTCTCGGCTCCGTGTAGGGTGTAAAAGCGCGCATCTCACCCTTGGTGCGCAATCTGTCACGAGACTGTCACGGTTCGGGAACACCGGCTCTCCGCCGCGTGTAGATGCGTATCACGAGAGGTGTCCGGTGGGCCGGACCACTCCCCTGAAGTGAGGAAGCGGACATGCCGCCATCAAACGTGAGCTGGGGCATCGAGGTGGGCGCCGCGGCGATCAAGGCCGTGAAGCTCGAGGTCGACGACGACAACGTGCGCGTGCTCGACTTCGCGGTGATTAATCACCCGAAGGTGCTCTCAACGCCCGATCTCGACCCCCACGACGGTCTCCGTCCGTCGCTCGGCGCCCTGACGTCCACCAAGGACCTCTCGAACGCCGCGGTCGCGATCTCGACGCCGGGCCACCAGAGCTTCGCCCGATTCGCCAAGCTCCCGCCCGTCGAGGCCAAGAAGGTCCCCGACATCGTCAAGTTCGAGGCGGTCCAGCAGATCCCCTTCCCCCTCGAAGATGTCGAGTGGGACTACCAGACCTTCGTCAGCCCCGATTCGCCCGAGGTCGAGGTCGGCATCTTCGCCATCACCCGCCCGCGGATCATGGACCAGCTCTCTCTCTTGGGTGAGGTCGGCGTGACCCCCGATCTCGCGACCATCAGCCCCGTCGCGGCCTACAACGCCCTCGCCCACGACCTCGAGTTCACCGAGAAGACCCCGGGCACCATCATCCTCGACGTCGGCACGACCGCGAGCGACCTGATCATCGCCGAGGCGGGGCGCGTCTGGATCCGCACCTTCCCCGTCGGCGGTCACCAGTTCACCGAAGCGCTCATGGGCAGCTTCCCGAACCTCAGCTACACCAAGGCCGAGCGCCTGAAGCGTGAGGCCGAGCAGTCCAAGCACGCCCGCCACATCTTCCAGGCGATGCGCCCGGTCTTCACCGACCTCGTCCAGGAGATCCAGCGCTCGATCGGCTACTACCAGTCGATCCACCCGGGCGCCGAGCTCCAGCGACTCGTCGGCCTCGGCAGCACCTTCCAGCTCCCGGGCCTGCGCAAGTACCTCAAGCAACAGCTCCAGATGGACGTCTACCGCCTCGATCAGCTCAAGCGTGCCCGCGTCGAGTCGAGCCGCGAGTCCGAGTTCAACGCCGCCGCGATGAACCTCTGCACCGCCTACGGCCTCGCCCTCCAGGCCACGGGCCGCGGCACGCTCAACGCCAACCTCATGCCCGTCCAGGTCGTCCGCGAGTCGATGTGGAAGCGCAAGCTCCCCTGGTTTGCCGCCGCCGCGGGCGCCGCCGCCGCGACAGCAGCCGTCGCCTTCCTCCGCCCGCTGCTCGACAACACGGCGTTCACGGGCGCCGAGCGGCCCGCGTCCATCCAGCGCGCCGCCAACGAGGCGAGACGGCTCAAGTCCGACGCCGAGGCCGCGGGCGTCACCGAGGCCGCCGCGGGCGACACCACCGCCGCCGAGCTCGTCAGCCTCCTCGATGACCGCACGCTCTACCCGCGCCTTGTCGACGATCTCAAGCGCATCGTCTCCACCCTCCGCGGCGCCGCCGCGGCAGACGCCGCGAGTTCCGCCGACAACGGCGCTGTCTTCGAGCTCGTCTCCTACGACGCGGAGTTCACCCCGAAGGCCGGCCAGAACAACGCGGGCAGCTTCAGCCGCCCGCGGAGCGGCCAAAGCGGCTCGAACCAGGGCGTCGATCTCTCGCAGCACGACCACGTCCTCGTGACCGCGTCCCTCGAGACCCCCCTCGAGGACGCCCGCATCGCGGTCGAGGAAGCGATCTACGGGTGGTTTGAGCAGAACGCGACCCGACAGGGCGTGCCGTACCAGATCACGCAGGTCGCGGGGTCGCCTTACTGGACGATCGAGCCCGCCGACGCGTCGGCCCAGACCGGCGGTCGTCGCCCCGGCTCGGCGCCGTCCTACCGCGATCCGGGCGGCTCATACCCCGACCCGGGATCACGCCCCGGCCTCAGGCCGCCCGGAGGCGGTCAGTTCGACCCGGGCCGCCCGCCGGGCCAGCCGGGCCAGGTCGGCTCGACGACGCCTGTCGAACGGAGCGACGCCGAACTGATCTCGCTGATGCAGCGCGAGGCGCCGATCGACGCCGCCGTCGCGGGCGGGAGTCAGGCCGAGGCGCGATGGCGCGTCAACCTCGTCTTCGCCGTTCTACTCGACGCCCCCGCGCAGGAGGATGAGTCATGATGCAGTCGGTTCTTGCGTGGCTCAAGTCCAACGTCCTCATCGTCGTCCTCGTCGTGCTCACGCTGGCCCTCCCGCCCGCGGGCATCATCGTCGCTTCGATGTGGAACGCGAACATCCGGACCTCCATCGAGGAGGCGTACAAGACCGAGGAGCGTTCGCTCACTGGCGCGGCCAGAGTGACCTACGCCATCCCGTCGATCGCCGAGGGCGACGAGGGCTGGAACGAGAGCGTCGCGCCCAACCGCGCGATCACCGAGTACGTCGCCGCCGAGCGTGAACGCCGCCAGGCCGAGATCGAGCGGGCCCTCGAGTCCGCTGTCCGCCTCAACAAGGGCGATTCCCGCGACGTGCTCGTCCGCGGCCTCTTCCCGGGCGTCGACGACCGACGCGAGGAAGCGCGGCTCATCAACGAGATGGTCG
>PAKY01000092.1 GCA_002706885.1 Phycisphaerae bacterium | reverse complement strand
GCGGCAACCCGGCGGGGCAGCTCCTCTCGGGCGGCACGCGAGCCCTCGGCGGCACGACCGACGACCCGGCGTTCGCGCTCGATGACAACGATGCCCACTCGATCGAGCTGGTCATCGCCGCCCGCTTCGATACGAAGCTCGGTCGGATGGTCAACGACATCGAGCTCTACCTCGACGGTCTTCTCGCGACGGCGGGTGTTGATTCGGGTGACGGGATGGGCGACGACACGCCGCTCGCCTCGACGTTCAACCAGATCAGCGTCGGCACGAACTCGCTGGCGTTCCTTGACTGGCGTATCGACAACGTCGAGGTCGACACGAACGTCGGGCCGTGCGAGGCCGATCTCACGGGCGACGGCGCGGCCGACGCGTTCGACGTGATCGCCTTCGCCAGCCTGTTCAACGCGGGAGACATGGCGGCGGATGTCAACGGTGACGAGATGCTCACCGAGGCCGACTACGTCGCGTTCCTCATGCTCGCCGAGGCGGGCTGCCCGTAACACGCATGCTTCGGACCGCCCGCGGGAGACCCGGGCGGCCCGATTTCAACACGCACGAGGCGACCGGTCGAGGCCGGCGTCGCTCCCACGAGAGCCTCCGGAGGCCAGTCCATGGCACGCAAGAAGGGAAACGCAGCGGGCTTCACGCTCATCGAGCTGCTCGTCGTCGTCGCGATCATCGCCCTGCTGATCGGCATCCTGCTGCCCGCTCTGGGCAAGGCGCGCAACTCGGCGCGTTCGGTGATGTGCCTGAGCAACCTCCGCTCGACGGGGCAGGGGCACGGCATCTGGGGCTACGACAACGACGACGTCATCGTGTATCCCTACATCCACAAGGACTGGGCCGCGAACGACACCCAGCTGACCAAGTTCTGGTGGCAGTTGCTAAACCAGACGCTGCTGTCGAACGGCGAGCGTGACACCCGCTCGGAGGCGTTCCGCTGCCCGTCCTGGAAGCCGTTTCTGACGAACAGCGAGCTGTCGGATATCTCTGATTCCGCGTCGCAGATCAGCTTCCAGACCGGCTACGGGATGAACCGGAGGCTCAAGACGCCGGACACGCGGTATCGCTACCACGCGCCGTTCGAACTTGCCGGGCCGGAGTGGGAGGAGATCCTGGCGCGTCGTCCGTCGCGGATCTCGGTGTTGTACGAGCAGGCGATCGATCCGAATGGTGACGACAACGTCGCCGAGCCGAACGTCCCGGGTGGCGACGCCCCGCCGCCGTGGCGTTACACGTCGCTCGACTTCCCCGCGATGCGCCTGATCAATGGCGACAGCGGTAACGCGTGGCTCGATCCGTCGCAGAGCGCTCCGTTCTGGAGCCGGAGCGGCGACAGCGACGGCGATCCGCGAGGAAGCGGTTCACCCCGTCGTCACAGCGACAATAAGTACGAGATCGTCAGCACGAACAGTGACGGCACCGTTCTCGAGAGCACCCAGTTCCTCCAGGGCTCGGCGAACTATCTCTTCGTGGACGGTCACGCCAAGTCGATGCAGTCGCTCGACGCGGCGCAGGCGTGCCTCGATCCGACGGCGAGCGACGTGGACGTCGACGAGATCGTCGCGGGCGACTGATCGCCCGACCGCCGCGCCCCACTGACAGGAACCTCTGCCCGTGCCCGAGACGCAAGACGCGGCGATGTGGATCGAGTACGCGGTGATCGCGGGGTATCTCGCGTTCCTCATAGCGATCGGTGTGGTCTTCGCGCGCTTCAACCGCGACGTCAGCGACTATTTTCGCAACGGCTGCCGCGGGACGTGGTGGCTGGTTGGGTCGAGCGCGTTCATGCAGATGTTCAGCGCCTGGACCTTCACGGGCGCCGCGGGAGCCGCGTTCGAGTCGGGCTGGAGCGTGATGATGATCTTCGCGGCCAACGTGTTGGCCTTCTTCCTTGTTTTCCTCTTTCTCGGCCCCTGGTACCGCCAGCTCCGCGCGATCACGGCGCCCGAGGTCATCCGGATGCGCTTCGGGCCCGTGACGCAGCAGGCGTACGCGTGGCTGCAGGGGGCGCTCGGGGTGCTCTACGCCGCGGTCTGGCTGTGGGGGCTCGCGACGTTTACGGCGGCCGTCTTCGATTTCACGGCGTTATCGAGCGCCCTCGGCTGGAACGAGGTGCAGTTCGTGATCGTGGTGACGGGGCTGATCGTGGTCGTCTACTCCGTCGCGGGCGGCTCGTGGGCCGTCATGGCGACCGACTTTGTGCAGAGCCTGATCCTCATTCCGCTCACGCTGCTCGTGGCGTTCCTCTGCCTCCGCGAGATCGGCGGCGTCGGTGGCATGTTCGACGAGATCCAGCGGCAGGGCTTGTCGGAGCGGTTTCAACTCATCAACAGCGCTGACGAGTTCCCGCTTGGCAAGTACGGCCTCGCGTTCGCGATCGCGACGATCCTCTACAAGACTGTCGCGTACAGCACGCTGATCACGGCGCAGAAGTACTTCGGCGTCAAGGACGGGGCGGAGGCGCGGAAGGCGGGTCTTCTCGCGTGCCTGCTGATGGCGGGCGGTATGTTCGTCTGGTTCATCCCGCCGGTCGTCGCCCGCCTCACGATGGGCGACGAGGTGCTTGCGATGGACATGAGCAAGCCGGCGGAGGCGTCGTACGCGCTGATCGCCGTCCGGCTCCTGCCCGTCGGGCTAACGGGGCTGATTGTGGTCGCGATGCTCGCGGCGACGATGAGCTCAATGGACAGCGGGCTGAATCGCAACGCGGGCGTGTTCATCCGGGACATCGAGCCTTTATTCCGGAAGCTGCTCAAGCTTCCGGAGGCGACGCCTCGCGCGAACCTGCTCATGAGCCGGATCGTGTCGATCGTGCTCGGCGTCATCATCATCGGGCTGGCCCTGTACTTCTCGGGCGCCGATGGTGAGGGTGTGTTCGAGGCGATGCTCAACATCGGGGCGCTGGTGGCCCTGCCGATGGCGATCCCGATGTTCCTCGCGCTGTTCATCCGGCGGGTGCCGGGCTGGGCGGGGCTTGCGAGCGTCGCGGCGGCGACCGTGCCCTCGGCGATTGGCTTCTTCGCGGGCAAGCCTCTGTTCCAGTCGTGGTTCGCGGGCGGTTCGCTCGATCCGCTGCTCACGGAGTCGTGGTCGTACCAGCGTCAGGTTTTCATCAACGTCGCGGTGGGCGTCGGCGCGTTTGTGGCGACGATCCCGTTCTGGAAGACCGCCGGGGCGCGGTACCGCGCTCATGTTGACGCTTTCTTTACCCGGATGCACACGCCGGTGGACTTCGAGAAGGAAGTCGGTCAGGCCAACGACGGGAATCAGCTCCGGGTCATCGGCGTGTTCGCGATGCTGATCGGCGGCTTCGTGGGGCTGTTGATGGTGATCCCGGGGAACGACCTCGCGGGGCGGCTGTCGATTCTGTTCGTCGCGGCCTCGGTGGCGGGCGTTGGAGCATTGCTCTTCTTCGCGGGTCGCCGACAGCTCGATGTCGCACGGGGCGAGCCGGCCCAGGGTCAGCAACGAAACGATGTACCGGCGGCGACGCCGATTGGAGAGAGTTCATGAATCACGGCGCCGCCATCCGTTCACTCGCCGCCGCGACTGTTCCGATGCTCGTTGGGCTCGGGTCGACCTCGGCGTTTGCTGAGGACTTTGTCGTCTCGAACCTGTCGCAGATCAATAGCGCCCTCGACGACGCGGGTCCGGGCGACACGATCATCATGACCGATGGCGTGTGGACGAACCAGGCCATCAAGTTCCAGGGGAACGGGGCCGCGGGGCAGCCGCTCACGCTCCGCGCGGAGACTCCGGGCGGCGTGATCCTGAATGGGTCGTCGCGGCTGGAGATCGGCGGGGCGTTCCTCGTGGTCGAGGGGCTGCGGTTCGAGGGCGGATCGCTCGACTCGGGCCACGTGATCCGTTTTTCGTCGGGCGATGTCGAGTCCACGGACAGCGTGCTTCGTGACACAGCGATCATCGACTACAACCCGGCCGACCGGAACACGCGCTACTTCTGGGTCTCGCTCTTCGGGCTGCGGAACACCGTCGAAAACTGTTACTTCGAGAATCAGGACCACTCGGGCGTGACGGTCTGCGTGTGGGGCGACTGGCCGAACAACCACGTCATCCGCAACAACCACTTCGTGGACCGCCCCGAGGGACCGGAGAACGGATGGGAGACCATCCGCGTCGGCACGAGCGAGGTGATCGAGCTGTCGTCGCAGACGCTCGTGGAGTCGAACCTCTTCGAGCGCACGGACGGCGAGATCGAGGTCATCTCCAACAAGTCGGGCGACAACGTTTACCGCTGGAACACGTTCCGCGAGATGGCGGCGACGCTGACGCTCCGCCACAGCTACGGCGCGACGGTCGAGGGCAACTTCTTCCTCGGTGAGAACGTCAGTCGCTCGGGCGGCGTCCGCGTCATCGGACCGGGGCACCGCGTCTACAACAACTACTTCGAGCGGCTGGAGGGTCGCACGGGTGGCATCATCGCGCTCGAGGCTGGCGAGCCGAACGCGCCGGACTCGGGTTACCAGCCCGTGACCGACGCGATCATCGCTCACAACACGTTCGTGGATTGCGAGGAGCCCGCGTTCATCATCTCGAGGAGCCTGGGGTCGGACGGGCGAACCATTCCGCCGACGGATGTGATGATCGTTGGCAACCTGATCTCGACGCCGGGTGAGGTCGTGGCGACCGGCACGGGCGGCGTGATCGACTGGGCCGACAACATCGCGTTCGGATCGGGTCGTGGAACGGCGCCGAGTTCGGGCGTGACGGTGGTTGCGAGCGATCCGATGTTCTCGTCGACCGACGGGTTCCAGCGTCCTGCGAACGGCGGACCGGCGGACAACGCCGTGTCGCCGACGGTTGCGATCGCCACGTTCGATATCGAGGGCCAGACTCGATCGAGCCCCTCGGACGCGGGAGCGGATGAGATCAGCGCGGCCGCGGCGCTTCGTGGTCCTCTGACGGCGGCGGATGTCGGCGTGTCGTGGGATCTGACGGTCGATCCGGGCCCGATCGGACCGGACGCGACGCTCGGGGCGTTCATCGAGGCGGAGGAGCCGAGCGCGATCCTCGACCCGGACAGCGATGGTGTCGTGTTCTTCGTCCGCGAGGATTCAATCGCGTCAGGCGGCGCTGTTCTCCGCAGCCCCGACGCCTCACGCACCAACATCGGCGGCGATGAGACCGTCGCGGTGTACGACGTTGAGTTCCCGTCCGCGGGCGTGTACCGCGTTTACTACAAGGCCCGTGGATTCTCGGGGAGCTCCGACAGCTTCTTTCGCCCGACCGGGTTCGGCGTCGTGCCAACGGAGATCGAGACGACCTCGAGCAACGGCGTGTTCAACTGGGAGGAGGGACCCCAGCAGTTCACCGTTCCCGACCCGAGCGTGAGCTATGAGCTGCGGATCGGTCGGCGAGAGGAGGACGTGGAGATCGATGCGATCATCTTTTTTCCCGGCGCCTCGCTGACGCAGTCCGATCTCGATCTTCTGCTCGCCGCTGGCCCTCCCGAGCCCTGCGGCCCGGATCTCAACGGTGACTTCAGGGCCGATGCGTTCGACATGATGGTGTACCTGGCGCTTTACGAGGCGGGCGACCTCGCGGCCGACACGAGCGGGAACGGCGCCCTCGAGACCACGGATATCGTTCGCTATGTGCTCAGGCTCGAGGCAGGGTGTGACTGACCGCGCGAATGACTTCGGTTCGTACGACTGGTTCGTGGCGAAGGCGGAGGCGCTGCTCACGCCGCTTGCCGAACTCATGCGCGACGGCGACTCGGTCATCCCGATCGACGGACCGCCGAGCGATCACGGAGAGATGGCGGACCGGCTCGAGTCGGTCGCGCGTCCGATGCTCCTCGCGGCGCTCTGGCTCGGCGCCGATCGCGACCCGACACGCCCGATGCTCGACGCCGATCGACTCGCGACCTGGTTCCGATCCGCGATCGAGCTTGGGACCGACCCGGCGTCTGGCGGGTACTGGGGCAACCTGAGCAATCACCACCAGCACGCGGTCGAGATGGCGATTATCGCGATGTCGCTCGGGATCGCGGGGCCAGCGCTCTGGGAGCCGCTTGCGGACGACACCAAGCGACGCGTCGCCGCGTGGTTTGCACAGATCCGCGGTCACGCCGGATATCGCAACAACCATCTCTTCTTCGATGTGCTCGTTCTCGAGTTCCTGCATGCCATCGGTGAATCCCGACCCGGTGACGACGAGGCGATCGACCACCTGATGCGTCAGCTTGAGTCGATGCACATGGGCGACGGCTGGTTCATCGACGGCACGAACGAGACCTACGACCACTACAACGCCTACGCGTTCCATACCTACGGCCTGTACTGGGCTCACGCCTTCGGCAGACGCGATCCGGAACGTGTTGCGCGGTGGCGAACGTGGGCGTCTTCGTTTCTGGCGGACTACGCGCATTGCTTCGCGAGTTCGGGCGAGCCGGCGCCGATTGGGCGTTCGCTGACCTATCGCTTCAACGGGGTCGGCGTGTTTGCCCTGGCGTTCCTGAACGACATCGACTCGGTCAAACCCGCCGTCGCTTGCGAACTCTGCGCACGGTGCATCGAGTTCTTCACTTCACGTCCGATCGGTCAGTCGCAGGGATGCCTGTCGATCGGTTGGACGGACGAGTTTCAGGGCATACGGGAGCCCTATAGCTGCGCTGGCTCGCCGTACTGGTCCGCGAAGGGCTTCTTCATGCTCGCGCTGGGGCGTGATCACGCGTTCTTCACATCGCCGGCGACTCAACTCCCGGCGGACGGACCCTTCACGCGCCCGATTCGGACGCCGGGCTGGGTTGTCCGGTCGGTCGGCGGCGGAGAGGTCGAGATCGTGAACGCAGGCGGCGTTTGCTCGCCCGGCGCCGCGGCTCGGTTCGGCTCGTGGCGATGGGGGCGGCAGGCGTACCGAACGGGCGTCGGCGTGTTGATCGCGCCGAAGGCGGAGGTAACGCCGCCTGACCTGGCGCTCGTTGCACGCACTGCCGACGGCAAGGAGGCGTACGACCGCGTCAGCACGATTCCCGCCCGCCTCGATTCCGAGATGGCGCAAAGCTTCTTCGCGCTGGGGTCGAAGGCGACAGGGTTTCACGTCAACGTCGAGTCGCGTGTCGCCTGGAATGGCGACTGGCTTCTTCTCGCGTTTCGCGTCACGCCCCAGCAGCCCGCGATCCTCACCTTCGGCGGCTTCGCGATCGCCGATGGATCTGGCGATGTGTCGTCGGACGGGGTCGCGGTGGTCAGTGGGCGTGACGGTCGGCAAGCCGTCCTGCAGGCGCTGGATGGGTTTGAAACCATCGATGTGTTGAAACGATCGCCCGACGCCCCTCGGCAACACCTGTACACCGACGATCACGCGGTGGCGACGGCGTCCACCGGAGAGTTGAGCGAGCCTGCGACGCTCGTCGCGCTGGTCTACGCCGGGACGGACGAAGCGGCGGCGGCGCCATGGTCGGTCGAAACGATCGGCGACGGGGAGATCCGTCTGACCCACGCCACGCTCGGCGAATGGAGCGTCGCTGGCCTCGTGCCTTGAGCGGTCAGAGTCGCTGCAGCGTCAGCCCGCCGTCAACCATCAGCACGTTGCCAGTTGCGTAGCGGAGTTCGCCGCTCGCGAGAAGTGACACGGCGCGTCCGACATCGGCGGGCGTGCCCCATCTGCGATCCACGGTCAGGCCCGCCTCAAAGAGCGCGTCGTACTTCGCCTTCACGCCCGAGGTCATGTCGGTCTCGATGATGCCGGGACGGACCTCGTAGACATCGATACCGAACTCCGCAAGGGCGGCTGCCCAGAGCGAGGTCGCCATCGCCACGCCGGCCTTCGAGATGCAGTACTCGCCACGGTTCGGGCTCGCAACGGTCGCGCTGACACTCGATACGTTCACGATGACGCCGCGGAAGGCCGGATCGGCCTCCTTCTGCTCCACCATCCATCGCGCCGCGAGTTGGGTCAGGAAGTACGGGCCCTTGAGATTGATCGAGAGCACGCGATCAAACGATTCCTCACTCGCTTCGAGCATTCCGGCGCGTACGTCGGGCGCGACGCCCGCGTTGTTGACGAGGACGTCCAGGCGTCCGGCCCGCGAGCGCAGGTCCGCAATCAGGGCCTCCCGCGCGCCGGCGTCGCCGATGTCGCCGCGGATGTAGTGCACCGCGCGGCCGTCGGCGCAAGCTCGGATCGCCTCGATCGCGTCGGCGACGTCGCTCTCCTCGCGGCGACCGTTGATCGCGACTTCGAATCCGCTTGAGGCGAGTTTCTGCGCGATGCCGAGGCCGATGCCGCGGCTGCCTCCGGTCACCAACGCCACGCGTCGACCGCTCACGACCCCACCCCCTCGGCCGCAACGCAGTCGAAGAACCGATAGTCACGGCCCTCGGCGAGACGCTGCACGTAGAGGGCGAGTTCGCGGAGGTGGTAGTCGCCCCACATGCACGACTCCCCGCACGGGACCTTCCGCCCGTCAGGAATGTGGTCCCACCCGTTGGGCCGGTGGTACACGGCGTGGAGGAGGAGGCCCTCATGGCCGTCATCCGTCGAGAGGTACGGCGATTCGAGGAGAGTCTTGAGCGAGCGGAGGCCGGAGGTCATGTACCGATCGCCGTCCTCGCCGCGGGCATCAAGCACCCGGGCCAAGCGGATGCAGCCCTGGGCCGCGATCGCCGCTGCGCTGGAGTCGACTGGCTCATGGTCGTTGTACGGATCGGCCGGGGTCTTCCGCCAATCGCCGAGGTGTGCAAGTCCCGGGGCGCCCTCGTCCCAGTACGGCACGCCGTCGGGCGGCGTGTGCTGGATGAAGTGATCCGCGGTCGCCTGCGCGGCCTTGAGCATGAAGCCCTCGACATGAGCTCGGCCGCCGACATCCTTGAGTTCGTCGTCCTCACGCGTCGCGAGGAACTCGAGAAGTTCAGGGAAGCCCGCGACGGCCCAAGCGAGGCCGCGCGTCCAGGTGCTAAACGGGCTGTAGCCCTGTTGGCTCGAGGGAGCACGGAACACGCCGTTCTTCGTGTTGAACAGGCACTCGTGCACCGCTCGCCCCGGCTCGTCGTACGCGTCGCGTCCGTCGCCGTAATAGACGGAGTACCGCGCGGTCGCTTCCGCGTGGTGGACGAGTCGGTGGAGGAGATCGATTCGTTCGTCCTGCTCACCGAGCAGCGTCTGTCCCATGGCGTGGGCGACGGCGAGCGAGCGGCACGAGCGGATGGTGTCGACGAAGAGCGAGTGCGCGCCATTGAAGGAATGGATGTACCCGCTTCCGATCGAACGGCCCGTGAGAGAGGCGATCGGCGTCCACCGCGCCGCTTGCACGGCGCCCGAGGCTCGGAGGGCTGTCTCGCAGGTCCCAGCGTCCGACGCCTCCGCCCGGTCCTCACGGATGAGCCGGAGCAGGTTGCCGTAGGTTGAGACGTTGTTGAAGCCGTGGTCGTGCACGCCCGTGTGGGTCAGATGCCCCGGCATGTCGCTCATCGTTCGGTCGCGTCCGATCGTCAGGAACGATTCATCACCCGTGGCGTCGTACTGGAGCAGGGCGGCGCCGTGCTGGAAGCCGCGGGTCCACTCGGTCCACCCCTGGGCGCGATACCGCCCCTCGACCGTAAAGACCGGTGAAGCGATGTCGTGGGTGCAGCGGGCATCGATGGCTCGGATCTTCGGCGCCGAGGCCTCCCACATGCGTCCGATCGCGGGGAGCAGGTCCCCCGGCGTCAGTCCTTCTCCGGTCTCGATCATGGGTGGCCTCCGGTCGTGCTTGCGTAGCGAGGGCGTGCTCCTGCGAGCATGCTAACACGCCGATGAACGGATATCCTATTCGGTGTCCTGATCGGCATAGTTGAACGTATCGTGGAGGAGCGTCGGGTGTCACGCGATCTCTGGCTCCGAGAACTCGGCATTGACCTTCTGGCCGAGCCAGGGAGGCTGACCAGCGCGCTCCTGCATGAACTCTCGAGTCCGTTCGAGATCGCCCCGCATCACCACGCCGCGGAGCTTCAACTCGACCTGATCGAGGGGTGTAGTGGGAGCGTGTTCCACAACGGGCGCTGGTTGCGATTCGCGGGTGATCTTGTCCTGGTGTCCTACCCGGGCCGCACGCACGGGTACCACCTTGAGCCGGTCGAGAACGTGGTCGAGCGGTCGCGCGTGTTCAATTTCAAGCTCCGCGTACGCCCGAACTGGGGGTTGATCGAGCAGCATGCGCTCCCATTCATCGCCCGCCCAGACAGCGGCGAGCGGCGGCTGTACGACATCGCGGGCGCCATCGTTCGAACGCTCGGCGAGCCGACGAATCCACGAGTATCGGCTCTCGTCCACACGCTCGCGTTACTGGACGGGTGGCCGACGCGATCGGCTCCGACGGATCTCACCGAACCGGAAACGTCAGAAGCCGACCCGGATGTCGAGGCCGCTGTCACGCTCATTGAGGAGCGTCTGCACGCCCCGCCCTCGCTCGCGGAACTTGCGGCGCGGGTGGGAGTTTCCGCGAGGCACCTTGCGCGTCTGTTCCGGGCCGCGACGGGGATGACGCCGCACCGATACGCGACCATCCGACGCGTTGATCGTGCTCGACTGCTCCTGCTGCGGAGGGGGACGCCGATCGCGGACATCGCCGAGGACCTCGGTTTCGCGTCTCACGCGACGTTCACAAGGTGGTTTCGAGAGCACACGGGCGAGACGCCGCAGAGCTTCCGGACAAATCCGTCGGTGTTCTAACAGCTTATCCGTGTCCAGATCGGCATATCATCGCGTCCCGGATGGATGCGGCGGAGGGCACGTTCGCGTCTAACCTACGAGTGACCGATTCTCGAAGGCGACCCGACGACAACGGAGGCCCCCGACATGGAAACCAGGCGCATCGGCATCGCGATGAACGGCGTCACGGGACGCATGGGCGCGAACCAGCACCTCATCCGCTCCGTCCTCGCGATCATCAAGCAGGGGGGTGTCCGCGTGAGCCCATCGCTCACCCTTATGCCCGACCCCGTGCTGACCGGGCGGAACGCGGACAAGCTGAAGGCCCTCGCCGAAGCTCACGGCGCAGACGCGATCGGCAAGCCGCTCGACTTCACCACCGACGTTGACGGCGCGATCGCCGATGAGCGTTGCGAGGTGTTCTTCGACGCCTCCGGCACGCTCCAGCGGATCGGGTTTCTCGAGAAGGCGATCGCCAAGGGTCGCCATGTGTACTGCGAAAAGCCGACCGCGACTTCGACCGAAGCGGCTTTAGGCGTCGCGAAGAAGGCCGAGGAAGCCGGCGTCAAGAACGGCGTCGTGCAGGACAAGCTCTGGCTCCCCGGCATCCGCAAGCTCCGCTCGCTCCTCGACCAGGGAGCGCTCGGAAAGGTCCTCAGCGTCCGGGGCGACTTTGGATACTGGGTGTTCAGTGGTGAGTATCCCGACCAGCCGCCGCAGCGGCCGAGCTGGAATTACCGCGCCGAGGACGGCGGCGGAATCATGATCGACATGTTCTGCCACTGGCAGTACGTCCTCGACGGCCTATTTGGAGACACGGCGGGCGGCGTGAGCAAGCTCGTGTCCTGGGCGAACGTCGATCTGCCAGAGCGGGTCGATGAGAGCGGGAAGACGTACAAGGCGACCGCTGACGACTCGGCATACGCGATCTTCCTGCTCGGCGACGGCACGCCGGCGCAGTTCAACAGCTCCTGGTGCACGCGTGTGCGGCGCGACGACCTCCTGACGCTTCAGGTCGATGGCGAGAAGGGCTCCGCGATCGCCGGGCTCCGCGAGTGCTGGTATCAGCCGCTGGGCGCGACGCCGAAGCCGGTCTGGAATCCGGACATCCCGCAGCCGATCAACTTCTACGAGGGTTGGCAGAAGCTCCCGAACCAGACCGAGTACGACAACGCGTTCAAGATTCAGTGGGAGCTGTTCCTTCGCCATGTCGCCCTGGACGATCCGTTCCCCTGGTCGCTCCGAGAGGGCGCCAAGGGCGTGCAGCTTGCTGAACTCGGCATGAAGAGCTGGCGTGATCAGGCCTGGGTCGAGGTGCCGTCGCTGTGAGCGAGGGACCTGACCAGATCGATCTCAGCCGCGTCGCGGTCCACACGATCACGTGCAAGCCTTTGTCGCTTCGGGACCTGTGCGAGGGGCTCTCGGCCCGTGGGTTTGGCGGCGTGTCGGTCTGGCGCGAGGCGATCGACGAAGCGGGCGGTACGGCCGAGGCGAAGGCGATCGTCGACGGCGCCGGCCTGCGCGTGCCGGCGCTGGTGCGGGGTGGGTTCTTCGTGTCGGCGGATCCGGAGGAACGCGCCACGGCGATCGACGAGAACCGACGCCTCCTCGACCAAGCGGCGGAACTCGGGGCGGAGATGGTCGTCATCGTGCCGGGGTCGAGCTCCGACGTGCCGCTCGCGGAAGGGCGTGAGCACGTCACCCGTGGTCTGGAGGGGGTGCTCAATCATGCCGAGAACGTTGGCGTGACCCTCGCTCTCGAGCCGCTTCATCCGATGTACGCGGGCGACCGGAGCTGCGTGAACTCGCTCGCGCAAGGACGGGAGATCTGCGAGCGATTGACTGGCGGGAGGATCGGCGTCGCGGTGGACGTCTATCACGTCTGGTGGGACCCGGACCTCGAGCGCGAAATCGCGGCTCTGGGCAAGGCGGGGCTCATCTGTGCCTTCCACGCCTGCGACTGGCTCTCGGACACCCAGAACCGCCTGACCGATCGGGGCCTCATGGGCGACGGCGTGATCGACGTCTGCGGCATCCGGGGTATGGTCGAACGGGCCGGGTTCGATGGGGACGTCGAGGTCGAGGTGATCGGCGAACGATACTGGGCGGGTGATCAGATGGCATACTTGGATCAGATCGCCGAACGCTGCCGTTCCGCAACCTAGCGGGCGGACGGTGGGACGAGCTGGGAGACGGGTCATGGAACGAGCAACCGTCCGCGAGCACCTCGAACGCATCGGCGGGATCGCCGTCGTCCGGGCGAAGGATCCGGGTGCTGTCATGCCGATCGCGAGCGCCCTCGCGGTGGGGGGGATCGGGGCGATCGAGGTGACGATGACCGTTCCGGGCGCCCTCGACGTCATCCGCTCCCTCGCGAGAGAGATGGGCGGCGTCATCACGCTGGGCGTCGGATCGGTGACCGATCCCGACACCGCGTCGGCCGCGGTGGACGCAGGGGCGACGTTCGTCGTGAGCCCCGTGTTCCGTCCAGAGGTGGTCAAGGCGACGCATAGCTCCGGGGCCGTGGCTGTGGCCGGCGCGTTCACGCCGACCGAGGCGCTCGCGGCGCACGAGTCTGGCGCGGAGTTCGTGAAGGTCTTCCCTGCCGACGTGCTGGGCATGGCGTTCATCAAGGGCGTGCTCGCTCCGATGCCGCAGCTCCGCCTTGTGCCGACAGGCGGCGTGACACCCGAGAACGCGGGAGAATGGATCCGCGCCGGGTGCGTAGCGGTGGGCGTCGGGTCGGCTCTGCTCGATAAGAAAGCGATCGCCGCGGGTGAGTACGGCGTCCTCACGGAGAAGGCACGGGTCATGCGCGCCAGCATCGACGCGGCGCGGGAGGGTTCGGCGTGAATTCGAAGAACGGAAACAAGGCCGTCGTCACTTTCGGCGAAATCATGATGCGCCTCAGCACGCCGGGGTTTCAACGCTTCCGCCAAGCGCGGTCGTTCGACATCAACTTCGGCGGCGGCGAGGGGAACGTCGCGGTCTCGATCGCGAACTTCGGCGGGGATGCGCGGTTCGTGACCAAGCTCCCGACGCACGAGATCGGCCAGGCGTGCATCGATTTCCTCCGCGGTCGCGGCGTCGACACCTCATGCGTGGTCCGAGGGGGCGATCGCATCGGCACGTACTTCCTCGAGACCGGCGCGAGCCAGCGATCGAGCAAGGTGATTTACGACCGAGCCAACGCCGCGGTGACGACGCTCACCGCCGATGAACTCGCGAAGCAGGCGGGCGGGGATCTGTCGAACGTCTTTGAAGGGGCGGGATGGTTCCACTGGACGGGAATCACGCCTGCTCTCGGCGACCGATCCCGCGACACGCTCGTCGCGCTGCTCAAGGCCGCGAAGGCGGCGGGGTGCGTGGTATCGGCCGATCTGAACTACCGAAAAAAGCTCTGGACGGTCGACGAGGCACGCCGAGCGATGACGCCGCTCATGGAGCACGTGGACGTCTGCATCGCCAACGAGGAAGACGCGGACAAGTCGCTCGGAATGGCGGCGACGCATACCGATGTCGAGGCGGGGCAGATCGACGAGGCGGGCTACGCCGATCTGGCGGGCAAGCTGAAGGAACGGTTCGGGTTTAAGGCAGTCGCGATCACGCTCCGCGAGTCCTTCTCCGCGAGCCGCAACGGGTGGTCGGCGATGCTGCTCGACGAAGCCCAGTGCTCGACGCCGACGAGGTCCCGCGTCTACGACGTGCAGCTCGTCGACCGCGTTGGCGGCGGCGACTCTTTCGCGGCGGGCCTGATCCACGGGCTGACGACGCTCGACGACTCCCGCGAGGCGCTCGAGTTCGCCGTCGCGGCGTCCGCCTTCAAGCAGACCATCCCGGGTGACGTGAACGAGGCGAGCGAGGCCGAGGTCCTGGCGATCGCCCGCGGCGGCGGGTCCGGGCGTGTGGAGCGATAGAAGGAGG
>PAKY01000091.1 GCA_002706885.1 Phycisphaerae bacterium | reverse complement strand
GCCGAGCCGTTCGCGGCGGGGCTGGACGAGTCGCCGAACGACGTGGCCGATGTGGCCTCCGCCTACGACGACCTCGGCGACGTCGCGGACCTGCTGGACCCGGGAGTCCACGACACGAGGCGTCGCCGTGAGCCGGCATCGCACGAGCCCGTACCGGACCTCGGGACCGTCTCGGTCGCCCCCGGTGTGACCTTCAAGCCGCGTGGCCCGATGAGTGTCCATCAGCGATCCGTCGCCACGCGGGTGTGCATGGTCGCCCTCGCGTTGCTGGTCGTGAACTTCGCGACCGGGGACAAGCCCGGGCTGTACACGAGAGCCCCGGAGCGTTGGACGTCCGGTGTCGAGAGCCTGCAATCCGCCGGTCAGGCGATCGGGCTTCTCCGTCCGGCCGACATGCACGGGCCCGGGGAACTCGTCACCGCATTTCTGCGGCGTGTCGATGAGGGGCAGCTCATCGTGCGGAAGCGGGCGGCGGCTCTGACGGTCATCGAGCCCGCTCAGCGGAGCGTGGCGTTGGCGGTAGTGGCGACCGACGGTGTCCGCGAGGCGGTGACCGATGCGACCGGGCTCCCGCTCGCCGCAACGTCGCACTCCGCCGAGCTCGACGAGCTCTTCTTGGTGCGCCCCAGCGTCGCCGAAGCGTGGGCCGCGTTGCTCAATGGCGTCGCAGGGCTCGACGCCTCGACCACCGACGCAAACGCGATGATTGAGCGTCACCGGTTCTCCCCCGAGAAGGCACCGCTTGACGATTTCATCGCCCTCACGAGCGACGCCGAGGACTGGGCGGCCCAAGCGGACGGGCTGCTCGTTCACGTCCAGCACATCCGCGTGATGCTTGGCAACCTGCGTCTGGAGAACGCACTGGATACCTCACTCGATGAACAACCGCAGACCCCGCCGGCTGAAGGAGGCTGACACGATGCACGCACCTGTTCGATTGATGACCTTGATTCCATTCCTTGTGTTGGCCTTGTGCGTCGGCTCCGCGTCTGCCCAGGACGCACCGAGTCCGGCGACCGCCGAACAGCTCAAAGCCGAGGCGGAGCAGCGGGCCCTTGCTCGGACGCAGGCCGCCGAGCAGGACCTGTGGACACGGCAGAACGTCACCCGTTTTGAGAACCGGGTCGGAGAAGCCGCCGACCTCTTCGCCGAGCTCGAACGCCGGCATACGTCGCTGACCGAATGGATGACCTCGCTGCTGACCAGCGAGGACGGCAAACGGCTCGGGCTGAACCCGACGGTCGCGATCCAGTTTGTGGCGTACCAGGAGCAGCCGGTGATGCGGCTGGCCGACTTCGATGCCAAACGCGGCTTCCTCGCGGAGCTGGAGACATTCCTGAAGGAGTCGCAAGCGTCGCCGCAGGTCGGCTACGTGCCCGACGCCGAGCGGGTCCGCGAGGCTGATGACGCGTACCTGTGGGCACGCGACCGTCTCGCCCGTGTCGCCGAGACCGAGGCGTGGCTCAAGACGACGCTCGCGACGGTGGACCTCGACGCGGATGTCTCGGCAATGCCGACGCTCGAACAGCTCATCCAGAACTACCTCGCCCGCCGACACCAGCTCTGGATCGAGAACACCGTCGAGGGCAAGCGGCTCGCCGCCGAGCAGGTCGCCCCCGAGATCCAAGAGAACGCCCGGCAGGTCGAATTGGAGCGGGCGTTGTTCGAGACCGAGCAGCTGCTGCGTGAGGCGACGCAGGCGTTGGAGAAGCAGCGGCTCGACTTCGAGCGGAAGCTCCGCGAGCAGGACGTGATCATGAAGGAGCGGGCTGCGGCCGCCCTGCGGGAGTACGAGGAACGCATCGCCGAGATCGACCGCGTCAACCGACTCGCCGAGGCGGCACGCAAGCAGCGTGATGTGGCCTCGCAGATCGAGGCCCAGGAGATGGACGACGAGGCCCAGCGGATGCTGCTGGTCGCGAGGTGCCGGTCCGCGTCGGTGCAGCGGGACCTGCGGCCGTTCCTGGACGCAGGGGTGTGGCAGCCGGGCGATAGCCGGACGACCAGACGGCTGGAGGCCGGCCCGATGTCGTATCAGGCGTTGCTGGCGTTCGGGGCACTGGAAGACAACATGGAGGGCCTGCAGTCGCTGCTCGGCATCGCGAACGCACGCGGCTGCAACATGGTGAACAACCGGGTGCACGGCATCAAGGGCCCGAATGGGCATCCCGATGCGGACCGAACCAAGTGGGGCTACGACGTGACGTTCAGCAAGCTGTCGCGTGAGCAGCTCGCGGAGGTTCAGCGGATCCAAAAGCTCTTGATTGAACTCGGCCCGACGCTCGTTGAAGAGGGCATGCTTGCACGATGACCGTACCGACTCGGAAATCCCCGGTATCGAGCACTCGCCCCTGTCTGATCTCGGATGCGGCGTCTCTGCGTGCCGCGTTCCAAGAAGCACTCACGCAATCATCCGATGTGCATCTCGCGGTCGCATGGATGCGATCCGGCTGGGCTCTGGACGAGATCTGCAACGCGGGCGTTCGCGTGCACGCCGTTCTTGGAACAAGCTTCGGCATGACCGAGCCCACGGCCATCGAGCGATTGATGGAGTGCGAGGGATCGTCGGTCAGGGTCGTGGATGACCCGGACGACGGCGGGATCTTCCATCCCAAGCTCTACTGCTTTTCCAAAGGCATGAGCGGCACCGCCATCGTCGGCAGCATGAATCTCACGCGGGCGGCGTTCTCAGAGAACTGCGAGCTCGGAGTGCAGCTCACGTTGACAGCGAACGAACGACTCGAACTCCTGAAGGTGTGGGCGACATGGAACGACCGGGCGATCGAGCCAACGCGGCGTTGGCTCGACAAGTACCAGGAGCTTTGGGCGAAACGATCCAAAGCGACAACGGCGTTGATGGCTCAGCGTGAAGACGGAAAAAATTCCCAAGAGAGCGACACGCACGGCCTCACGAAGCACGAGGTGCTCAACTATTCCTGGCGTAGCTTTGAGCAGATGCTCCGGTCGCACGCGAAGAAGCGTGACGCTTCGTATGACATCATCTTTGACCCACGAGGTTCGTATCTCGCGGCGATTCATCTCGCCGGGCCCCTACTCAATGAGCCGCTGCCCGCCCCTTCCACACCGGCATTCCGCAGCCTTACAGGACGGCTTCCGATTGCGGATGACCCTCAAGTCGATTGCGGATGGCTCGGCCGTCTCAGTGCGTCAGGCAACGGAATCGCTGCATTAGGTAACAACACAGACTTGCGACGAAAGATCGAGCGGCTGATTCCTGCTCTCCATGCCGCTGAGACATCAGACGACAAGCTCGACGCTGCGAAGCGATTCTGGGATGCCATGACGTCCTTCCCGTACGTGTCGCATGCCGCGGTGACACGATTCTGTGCGTTGGCTCGGCCGGACAGCTTCTACTCGTTGAACCAGCGGTCCATCGAGGTGCTCTCGCAGATCTTCGAGATGTCCAAGAACCGCCTCACGAGTTGGGATGGCTATGCCCACGGGCTGCAAGCATTCTGGTCTTCACCTTGGTGGCAGTCTGAGCCACCGAAGGCAAAGGCGAGCCGGCAGATGTGGGATGCCCGGGTAGCGTTGATCGACGTGCTCGCGTACACGCCGCCGGAATAGGTATCCGCCGCGGCCCAGCGGAAGGGGATCGTATGCCTCGCTTCGCGAGGCCCTTCGCCCCGCCGCAATGGTCCGCGGCGAGGGCTGGCCGTGACGCGGGTGGCGTCACATTGGTTGTCTGAAAATCGGTGCGAAAGAAATGAGACCCCGGCGTGTGTTCGAGAGTGGATGCCGGGGTCTCGGTCTGGAGAGACCATGAGCGTGACGAGAGTGGAGGCCGGGAGAGCGTCCACGTACCGTTTCGCGAGCAGGAACGACCTGTCCGCGAAAACCTCATGTCGAGTTGAATCGAGTCGGTTCGAGTCTGATCAGTCGTCCGTGCGTGGTTTCCGCTCCTCGCCCAGGATGAACGAGTGTGCTTCATCAAGCACCTTGCGTGCCGTGAGCAGGTCGTCCCTTCCGAGGCTGTGCGTCTCTTGCCATTCGTCGTCCTTGTCCTTGTAGACACGGACGAGCGAGGTGTTGAACATCGAGCCGTTGCGGGTCTCGTTCTCCCAGACCACGGCCTTGAGGCCGTTGATCCTGAACTCCGCCGCGGGCTTGTTGCTGTCTGACGTTTCCATACGCTTTCTCCTGGCCATGCGAGCCGTCCTTTCTGGGTTGAACCCTCTGGACGCCCTTCCCGGTTGCAAAGCGTTATGGCGACAGCTCCCCGCGTGTGCTCTAGCGCAAGCGGGTGTAGAAGTCTCCGAATCGATTCAACGAGTTACTCGGCTTCGGGCTCGAACTGCCAACCGCGATCGACCGCCGACGCCTTGAGCTTCTTGCTCTTCTTCTCGATCTGGCTTGTACCCAGCCCCGAGAAGTCGACGATGGCGTGCTCGGGGAACGGCTCGGGGTCTGGCCGAGCATCCAGCTCGTGCGAACGGCACTCGGCGACGGTGACCGCGAGCACGCCGGCCGATTCAAGGCTGAGCGTTTGCGTGTAGTGAACCCATGCATCTTCGGGACCGATGAGGTCACCGTCGTAAACGGACAGCTTGAACTCATCCTTTGGCGTGGGCTTGAACGCCTGCGAGGTGACACGGCCATGCTGAATCCACGACGGGTTGACCTGGCGATGGAGCAACGTCGCGTCGTTCAACGGCCACCCCCGGGGAGTGCTCCTATTCGATCGGCAATCCACGACCAGCCAGCGGCGTCGCTCAGGTCGAGCTCTTGGGTCTGTTCTGCATCGGTTTCAAGGTTGAGGTCGTGCCAGATTGCTCGCTTTGAGACCAGATCGATATCGAGCGATGCTTCCGTGTTGTCGAACGGCCACTCAGCACGCACTCCGCCGTCTTCAGTTGGGTACAGATACGGCAGCGGAAGAACATCTGAATACTGCGTCTCGAACGCCGTCGCCAGCCAGTCGAGCCCGCCGGCGTCGGGAGCCGTACCAACACCCTCCAGCCAGCCGTTCTTGAGTGACCGCAGTTCATCGAGACGTGCTGCGACGTCGAGCGGGTCGAGCAGGCTCATGTGTTCGATCGATTCGATGCGTTCGAGCTTGCCCGTTCTGGTGCGGCGGCCGATGCCTTCGAGCAGCACACGAACACCACTCCGGAAGCCATTGAAAGCCTCCAGAATGGTGTCAACGTGCGGTTCGTCCATCGGACTGGGCACTTTGCGACCATCCGAGAGTTGTACTTGGAACGTCAAGGCATCTTGATCGGCTTCGGGGATAACTCCTCGAATAACAGTCTCTTCGGTCAGAGCCTGCGCTCGTGAAGATGCCAAGACGAGCCGGCGCCGTGTCTCTTTGGTCAAGCGAGCCGGTGTCGCGTCGCGGCGTATCGCAAGCTCCATCGCTTCGCCATCGCGAAGACTCCGACCGATTCGATCGAAGTAGCTCAGGGCTCGCTCCGGCAGGTGTTCCAGTATCGAATTCGGCTGATCCGCTTCCGCGGCTCCGATTGCCAACACGATTGCATCGCGGGCTTCCACGAAATAGGTCTGGTTCTCTGGCGGAAAGAGCGTCCCCCCGGCTAGAACAAGCCCGATGACCGGGATCGCACTGCCATCTTCGACGCCGGTGAGGCGGAGGGAGACGCCACTCGTAAAGCCTCGCGGTGTCCGCTTCCGATCAGGGTTGCTCTGAAGGAAACGCCACTTTGCTACTTCGATGACCATTTCCTCAATGACGGCCAGGTCCTTGAGGAACTCCAGCGGGATGGCGTGGCCATCGAACCGCTCCCCTGTCAATCGCGGACGCAGGTAGTCAGTGATCCCAGCAGCATCATGCGGTGCCGGACCGTTCTGCGGCGGAGTTGGGGTGTTCGGGGCGTCAGACATCGCGACTCTTTCGGTCCTTAGGGGTCGGGATTGTACCGCGATCGTCATCCGGAGCGGCGACGAGACCGAACTGCTCGTCAAGGTCAGAGAGGCGGCCGAGTGCATCCTGGGAGGCCTGGTCTTCACGTGCCCCGTATGCCACGAGCTCTTCGACGGCGATTCGTCGGCGGGGACCGACTCGCCTCGCTGGAAGCCTGCCTTCTTCAATCGCTTTCACGATGAATGGTCGCGAAACTCCAAGCATATCGGCGGCCTGCTGGGTCGAGAGCTCCGAGCCAAGAGCAACAACGCCGACAGCCTTGCTTCGGGCAAGCTCGGCGAGACATCGAGCGAGCAGTCGGACGGCCGGGGCCGGAATCTCCAAGGCCTCCGTTCCAGGCCCGCTGACCCGGAGGGTCGCTGTGGAACTAGCTCCCACGAGTTCTGCGAGCCGAGACGCTGCCGTCTCGGCCGCAGCCCGCTCCCTACCGCCGACCTTTTCGAGTTGCATTTTGACGAGTGACATGGTTGATCCCTTATCGGCAACACGAGACCTGCGCAATAGACGAAACGAACGAAACGGAGGGCGGGTTCGCCCGAGATCAGCAAAATCGTCGCGGGCCGCCCTCTTTGGCTGACAACTCGATGGCGTAAGGAATTTCGTTCATTGGGCTTCGAGCTGATTCTGGGAGATCGAAGGCTCTGAGCACCCGCCGCCTCGTTCGCACCGCCTCCGCTGGTACGGACTCCAATCCCAGGCTCTGCCTGGTTCGATTGACCATCCGCAGCACGCTGAAGAGCTGCCGAACCACCGGGGCGTACGGCTCGAACCGCAGCCTCGCGAACTCCTCCTCGACCTCCTCGGTCGTCGCGTTCCTGGAGAACTGGACCATGAACTGCTTGAGCCAGCGGTACTCGTTGGGATGGATGCGGACCGAGGCGTGCCACTTCAGGTCGCGTCCGCGTCGGTAGCCGATGCTGTAGCCGGCGAACGAGATGGGCTCGCGGCGGACGTCGCGGATGACGGTCCGCTCCCGCTCGAAGAACTCGTGCTTGCCGTGGGTCGCGATGAGCAGCCAGAACGAGCCGTACCGCAGGTACTGCATGCTCGCACGCCCCGTGAGCCGACGCCGGGCACGTTGCCAGCGTGACATCGGCACGCCGTACTGGTCGAGCAGCTTGCGGTCGATGTCCTCGGGCCGCTTGCCGGGTGGTATGTGCCCGGCGACATAGAAGAAGTAGCCGCGTGCGATGTAGGCGACGGCGAGCTGCTGCACGAAGCCGGGCACGCTCGTCGGGAGGTAGTGGTAGGTCATGTCGTTCCTTGTTGTTGTCAGTCAAAGCGGGGTGTCGTTTCGGCCTTTCGTCCTGGCACGACACCCAAAGCCCGTTTGCAAAACCTCATCTACAACCTTGCTCGCCCGTTCATCTGCAGTGTCCGGGGCGGGAACCATCAGCCGCATCGGCGTGCGAACCACCTGCAGGCAGTTCGCGGCCATACGACCCAAACCTTCGCGGACAGCCACGGCTCACCAATTGGCAAGCCGGTGCTGCACCGCTTCTCTAGATTCCATGTATTGCTGTTGCACAATCATGGACGTTGCGGTGCTTCAGGCCATTGGCCATCGGACCGCAACACTGCGAACGCCGCCGGCCGAGCGGGCGGAAGAACCGTTCCCGGTTCTTCTCGCCCACCCGCCGACCGCCTTGGAAACCGCCCATCACACGCTTCCGCGTGATGGGCCGGCATCCGCACACTGAAGTACGCGTCGCCGCTTTCGTCGTCGCTCCGAGCATCCACCACAGGCACCACCCCGTGATGTTGCGATGCGTGAGCGAACGGGCCGCCACTGCCTTGCAGCGGTCACCGCTCGGACTCGGCCAGGCCGAATCCGACTGTCTACTTGCGGCACACTCCCAGTCTCAGGCGTTTGAATCACCGGGTTGACCGCTCTCATGCGAAAGCACACCCGGCACCGGTTCATCAGACCGGAAGCCCGAGACCTTCCCCTGTTAGCCATGCGTGTCACCGAGACGGTCACGTCGCTCGGCCATCTGTCGCACGCCGTGGATTCCTCCACCGCGAGGTTTGCACGAGAGCGGATGCTCGCGTGATTTCAGCCGGCAGAACCTAGAAGCTCCGGCTTACCCTTCGACAGACGGCTTTGTTTCGCGGTTCGGCACCGTCTCCGTCTCGATTCACCGCCAAGCCCTCGCGGGCCTCTCATGGTTGAGCTCTTCATCGCCGGCTGTTTCGGCCGGTCGCCGGGCGTGGTCTACGCCCGGTCGTCCGCATCGCTGCGAACGAACTCCCCACGGCGGCACGGGTTGAGCGAGGTGCAGGTCCCGAAGGACAAGCACCCCGAACCCCCCATAACGGATTACGCGACGCTCGGGCCGAAGCCCTGGCGTCGCCTCACCGCTTCATGCATGACGGCTCGTGTCGTGGTCCCTTGTACGGGATCCACGGACACGAGTCTGTCCAGGTCGCCCCGGTTCCGGAACGGTCGGGGCATCGGATAGAAGCTGCGGATTGTTCTCGTGGGTTGGTCCCGTTGAGGCTTTACTCGCAGCAGCCTCCGTCGAGCCGGACAAGCGTGTCTCCACGCATCCGGCTCTACGCGTCTCCGACGTCCACGGACCCATCTCTGGGTTGGTGGTCAGGGTGATGAGCCCTGCATCCCTTCGCTCGGCTGGTGAGGCCGGGCTCGCGGGTGTCGGAGTGAGTGTGCGGATGCCGAGGCGGCTGGTGGCCGACTCGGCGTTCTGCGAACGCTGTTTGTGAGACAGTGTTTGGAATCAGACGCTACCGCATCCCCGCAAATTACTCAAGCAGCTCTACGTTGGCCGCCGGCCCTCGATGGCGGATTTAATACCGAGGATCTCAGAAAGCCACGTTCGGAACTGATCGCCGGTTCGGCTGGTGTAGAAATTCCTAGGGTCGTCGTGCTCTGGCGGGCTCAGGTCCGCGTAGAGGTCACGCATCCTTACTGCCTCAGCGTCAAGTAGCGGTACGAGCTTAGTGAACTGCGTAAAATCGGAAGCACTCTGACTCTTCTGCTTGTACTGGTGCCTTTGTCCAGCGAATGCATGCTTATTGACGACCGTCTCAATGAGTCGCCGCATCAAACCGGCGGCGGACGTCTTCGCCGGCTCCGATGGATCACCGGTCTCGCCGAGATGCCCCCAAATCTCATCGACAAGCGAGTCGATATCTTCCCGATACTCCCTGACTAGGTCGCACCCTTCCAACACGCAGACCGCGAGGTGAGCGTTCAATCCGCTTCGGTTGAGGGTTTGCTGCAGATTGACGAAGAAGTCCCAGTTATGCGTTAGGACAAGCACCTGCGTACTGGGTTGATCTCTGACGAGGTCCCGAAGCCTTTCGCAGAAGTTGCTGATGTAGTTGTAGTCGAAGCTGTTCACCGGATCATCGAAAACAAGCACTCGATGCGGTTCCATCCCCGCTTCACAGAGGAACGCTGCAAGTGCGTGTACTTTTTGCTCGCCTTCGCTAAGCACGCGGTGGACACCACTTCCTCCAACTTCTGGATGCACCATCACATTCTGTTGAGTAGCAGCGGGCCGAAGAGTGACACCTAGTTGTGCCATTGTGCTTCCTGAGAGCCGGCGGTACTCGCTATTGAGGCGACTCTCAAACTCGCTCAAGACAAGCTCGGCGTGAGCGTCCTTGCCCTTGTTCGTCATCAACCGAAGTAGCGTCGCGAAGTCGTATCTGCTCACGCGGCTTGCTCGCGACGAGTACTGCTCGCAACGACCTATTAATGCCGATGCATCATCGCGATTCTCACCAAGGACTCGCTCCAGCCGCATCGTGCGGAGTGCTGCCCGAACATCTTCGAGCTTTGCAGCTAGTTCCTTGCCGCCCTTCTCGCCAGCTTCGATCGCTTCGCGGCACTTGTCGACCTCGCCGGCTACAACCAGTGCGAGAGCACGCACCTCCTCGTATCGACCAAAATCAGCAGCATTCATTGCACTGAATGATTCGTCATCCTGCGGGAGTGCTTCGACAACTATTTTCATGCACTGCAGTGTGTTTTCGGGCTGGCCATCAGGAAGATGCTCGTCAAGCAGCGAAAAGTCCTGATGGTCTTGGGTCCGGAGCTTGCCGACCTCTGCCCGAGCATCTCGTAGTGCCAACTCCAATTCTCTCACTTCCTCGCGGAGCGAACTCGTGAGGTACAAGTGATAGGCCACGAAGAGCTTTGCGGATTCTGCATCATGGTGCCGATGACAAAGCGGGCACAGGCCAACACCCTCGGCGGCAGCATCGAAGGGGCACACGGCTGCCGCAGCCTGAATGAGGCTCTCGATGTGGTCTGCACTGACTCCCTCGGGGAAGCACTTCGCGTTCAATTCCCGGAGTGCTGATTGCTTACTGTTTCGGTCAGACTCCTGCTCTACCCGCACTGCTGGATTGATCCGATCACAGGTCAATACAAATCCATCGAGAACCTGCTTGAAGCGTTGAAGCAAACCCAGCCGGGCCCGGAGCTCACGTATTCCTGAGGCTGAGCCCGCTTCGACCAGCCTGGACTCCTCAGATTCCAAGTCAGTCAGCTTCGCACTGTGGGACTCGCTCAGCTCTGGCAGAGACTCGACCCGTGCTTTCATTTCGCGGGCGTCGAGCGCAAGCAGCGAAACGAATGGCTCAGCGTCACTACCTGCAGGAGCACCCAAGCCCGTGACGAATGTCTGCAGGTCGTGACTGAGAGTTGTTCGTTCCCCGTCTATAGCGCGAGTCGCTGCTTCCTGAACACTGACGACTAGACTGCGAACGAACTCGAACACTTCGAGTCTGAACGGCGTGACTTCCACGGAACGACCGGGGTCCATTGGACTCGTCGCGTGCGTCAGAGCCACGGTGGAATCGAAGTAGCGGATTTTGTCGGCCTCACCACCAAAGCCTGACCCGTCGTGCCACGTTGCGGCCGCTCCTCCATCGAACGTGTACTCGAACGATGGGTCGCCCGGAAACTGGTGACGCACATTCTTCAAGGGCCCATCAGGCTCCTTGGGATCTGCGAGTGTCTTGAGAGCTTGGCAGATGCTGGACTTCCCCGAACCGTTACGGCCGAACACCAGCGTCACACGCTTTTCAAGCACAAGCTCAAGCGACGTTCCCAGTCGCTTGAAATTCCGAAAGCCCCCAACTCGCTTCAGAAAGGCACTCGGTCTAGCTGCACTGCCCGCTGGTAGAGGTGCCGGCGTAACCGCTGTCCCGGCGTATTCTGACCTGCTCATGAAGAGGTCGAGAACCAGTCGAATTTCATCGTCGCTAAAGTCAACAGTGTCCGCGGCGATTGCGAGGTCGCACGCCTTTGAGAGCCATGACTCCCGCCGGAAGTCGCGTAGTTCAAGCAGGTAGCCAATCGCATCCCGGTGACGTGCCATAGAACTCCATCGTACCTGGTGGTACCACCCTGATGCAGATGGCCTCGCCCGCCGCGGTTCCGGTAAGCAGCTAGGTTCTCGCCAGCTGCTTCCGCGCCCACTCTACAACTTCCCGGTGCTCCGGGGACACAGGCTTCATGTACCGGTCAGCCATCTGCGAGCTCGCGGAGTGTCCGAGCCACCGCTTCATGGCAGCGATGGAGCAGCCCCGGCGTGACCCATACTCTGTCGCCCCGAGGTGACGCAGCACATAGAAGCCGTCGAGCGATTCCTTGCTTTCACCGATGGCGAGCCGGAGCCGTCGCCACCACTGGAAGATCGAGTCGGACTTGGTGTGTACGAGCGGGTGCCCGGTCTCGGTCACGAAGAGTAAGTCGCCATTGTCACGAGGTGTTGCCGAGAGGTATTCGGTGATCGCGGCCCACACTCGCGGAGGCGTCTCGCCGTACCGCTCGATGCCTGTTTTCCCGCGGCGGAGGTCGTAGGACTTCTTGTCGATCTGGCCGACACGGACATTGGCCAGGTCGCTCTGCCCGAAGCCCAGGCCGATGCCCATCCAGATGAGAGCTCGGCCGCGGGCGTCGCACTGTCTGAGCATCGCCTCAAGCTGCTTCTTTGTTGGGAGCTTCTTGGCCTTCGTACCCTTGCCGGGGATGCGATCGAGTGAGTCCCAGTTCCACGGCAGCACCTGCTGGCCGTACTCGGGACGTCCGGCCCGGTCGATGATCTTCTTGACCGCCTGCATCTTCCGGTTGAGTGTGTTCGCGGCGATTCCGGCCTCGACCATCTCCCGGTTGTAGCTCTCGACGTCGTCCATCGCGAGGTCTTCGAGCCGCATTCGGCCTGCCGCACCTACGCCGTGCCGCTCGTTGATGTGAGCGAGGAAGTCCTTGACCGCCTTCTTGCGATCGAGCAGCGTTCGGGGCGAGATCGTCCCGGCCGCTCTTGACCCACCACCTTCGCGAGCTCGATCGGTCTCGTATCGGATGAGGCCCGAGCCGATGTGTGCGATTGAACCAGGGACTGCGGCGTCCTGTCCGTTCTTCCCCGCGTACTTCCGACGTGAGGCTTCGCTACGCTTCCCACCAAGCGTTGCGTTCGACACCTTCTCTGCGGTCCGCTCGGCGTACCCCAGGTACGCGGCGACCCACGTGTGATACGCCCGCTCCGCTTCCGCTTGAGAGACATCACCGAAGCGATGCTTCTTCGGCAAGCCGGTGGAAGGATCCCGGTACGAGACATGCCACCCGATGCCTCGCAGCTCGGTGTACTTCAACTGAGGTACTCGTTTCTTCCGAGCCGGCTTCGCCACGTCGCGGTACTCTGTCGAGGTCGATGAAGAGCTCGCCACGGTGGCGAGAAGCTGAAAATTGTAGTGTATAGACGGCCAGAAATGTAGTGAATCGTCATTTGCAGCTTGGAATCGCTGTTTCTACAGCGTTCCCAAGCTGAATGTCGCCGGTTCGACTCCGGTCACCCGCTTTTCTGATTGACGGCCGCTCGCGGTTCTGCGGGCACGGGTGGTTGATCGGGTTCCCCGTCACAAGATGCTCGTTTGTGGGGCTGAGGCTGCCATCGGTGTCCGCGTTGGTCGTTGTACGGATGCCTCGTGATCGAAGGGCAGTCGCCGTTTATGCTCGGTCGCGGTCTGCGATATCGACGCGGCGCCGAGACCGACCGGAGACTGCCCGATGCCGACGACCACGCCCGAGCACGATGCTCGCATCGCGAAGATGACCTTTGCCTCGGTGTATCCCCACTACGTGGCCAAGGTCGAGAAGAAGGGGCGGACGCGGGAGGAGCTTCACGAGGTCATCCGCTGGCTGACCGGGTTTGACGACGCTCGGCTTCAGGAATTGATCGACGACGGCGTGACGTTCGAGGAGTTTTTTCGCGTCGCGACGCTCAATCCGAACGCCGAGCTGATCACCGGGGTCATCTGCGGGTACCGCGTCGAAGAGATCGAGAATCCGCTGACGCGGCAGGCGCGATACCTGGACAAGCTCGTCGATGAGCTCGCGAAGGGCAAGAAGATGGAGAAGATCCTGCGCGGCGGGTGAGGGCCGGCGAGGAACTCGATTCCCACGGCACAGGTTCGGGTATGTGGCCGCTGGGATGGAGAGTCGCCTCGACGGGACGAGATCGGCAGCCGATAATACTGACGCGATGGCGTCAATGATCCAGCCTGACTGATGGACGCGTCCGTCGATTATCACCATCGGTTTGGAGACACGGGCGATGACGACTTGCTGCCGCGACGACGTTGAGTCGATGCCCGAGGGCGGGGGCGGATCTCGTCGGCTCGGTTTTCTCGATCGCTACCTCACGCTGTGGATCTTTCTCGCGATGGCGATCGGCGTTGCGATCGGGCGGGTCGCGCCTGACGTGAGCGCGGTGGTCGATGGGTTGTCGGTCGGTGGGACGAACATTCCGATCGCGATCGGGCTGATCCTGATGATGTACCCGCCGCTCGCGAAGGTTCGCTACGAGAAGCTGCCCGAGGTCTTCCGGGACTGGCGCGTGCTAGCGCTCTCGCTCGTGCAGAACTGGGTCGTCGGGCCGGTGCTGATGTTCGTGCTGGCCGCCGTGTTCCTCCGCGACCAGCCGGATTACATGGTCGGGTTCATCCTTGTGGGGCTCGCGCGATGCATCGCGATGGTGCTCGTTTGGAACGATCTTGCGCGAGGGAGCAGCGACTACGCGGCGGGGCTTGTCGCGTTCAACAGCATCTTCCAGGTGTTGTTCTTCGGTCTCTACGCGTGGATCTTCATCACGTGGCTCCCGCCGGTGTTCGGCCTCGAGGGCGCCGTGGTGGACATTTCGATCGGTGAGGTGTTCGCGAGCGTCATGATCTACCTGGGGATCCCGTTCATCGGCGGGATGCTGACGCGGCTCGCCTTGCGCCGGATCAAGGGCGACGCCTGGTACGCGGAGGGGTTCCTGCCACGTGTCGCGCCGGTCACGCTGGTGGCGTTGTTGTTCACGATCCTCGTCATGTTCAGTCTGAAGGGAGATCGGATCGTCGCGCTTCCGCTGGACATCCTTCGGATCGCGGTCCCGCTGACGATCTACTTCGTGGTGATGTTCTTCACGAGTTTCCTGATGGCGAAGAAGGTCGGGGCCGACTATGAACGGGCCGCGACGCTCGCGTTCACCGCGTCGGGGAACAACTTTGAGCTCGCGATCGCGGTGGCGATCGGCGTCTTCGGGATTGGCTCGGGCGTGGCGTTTACGACGGTGGTCGGACCGCTGATCGAGGTGCCGGTGCTGATCGGGCTCGTGAGCGTGTCGCTCTGGCTCGGGCGGAAGCTCTACTCGACGTCAGCCGAGGGATCGGCGGCGAGCGCCGAACGTGCTCTCGACAGGTAGTCGCGCACGGTCTCGACGTGCGCGATGTACTCGGCGGTGGAGTGGTTGCTGAGGATGGTTTCTGACGCTTCGAGCGACCGGATCGCCTCGGCGTGCCTGTTGAGACGGTACAGACACTTGCCTTCGGCGGCGAGCATCATGCCGAGCATCGGATGGTCGGGCGGGAGCCGAAAGCGAACGCTCGCGATCGAACGCTCCAGAAGTCCGATGGCTTCATCCGGTTCGCCCTGCTCGGTCAGCACGACGGCGAGTTTCCATGCGATCTCGACGACCGGCGGGGCGTCGGGCCCGAGCTCGTCGAGCGCGTCCTCGTGCACACGGCGGAGGAGGGCGACCGATTCCTTGAGCCTGTCGGTCTCGCGGTAGAGCGATGCGAGGCTCTGTGAGCACGTGAGCGTGCCGGGGTGCGTCGGGCCGAAGACCCGGCGGCATCGCTCGAGCGTGTCGATGTAGAGCGGTTCGGCCTCGTCGAATCGGCCCATGCTTTCGTACAGGTACGCGAGATTGTGGGCGGTGACGAGCGTGCTCGGGTTGTCGGGCCCCGACATCTCACGCGCGAACGCGAGCGTCCTGGCGTAGAGCGGCTCGGCGTCCGCGTAGCGGCCGACGGCCTCGTACGAGACCGCGAGGTTGTGGTACACGGCCATCGTCGCGTGATGACGCTCGCCGTACGTCGCGGCGCGGGTGATGGCGAGGCGCTCGTACGCTTCGATCGCCGGGCCGAAGTCTCGGGTGTGGATAGCGAGGGCGCCGCGCCGCATGTCGGCCTTCATCGCGACCGGGTGATCATCGGTCATACCGGTCGGGCGACGCTGATCGAAACGGTGGACCCAGGCAGCGGATGCGTCGGGATCGCCGAAGCCGTCGAGTTCGATCTGAGCGAGTTCGACGATCGTGTCGAGCGTCGGATCTGCGGTCGGTCCGAGGGCCCGCTCGTACGCATCGAGCGCGAGGATCAGCAGTCGGCGGGCTTCGTCGAAGTTGCCCGCTTCCCGGAGCACCGCGGCCAGGTCCTTCGATACGTCGAGCGTCATCGGGTCCGACGCGCCGCGGCGTTCAGCGAGGGTGGCGTGGGCGTTTCGCAGCAACGATTCGGCTCGCTCGTACTCACCGAGGGCGTTGTACACGTTGCCGATGCTGACCTCGATCGCGGCTCCGGTTTCCGGCTGGTCGACGAAGCGTCCGTCCAGTCCGTCGGCCGCGGCGTCGACGGCCTGGCGAACCGTGGCGTCCTTGCCGAGCGCCGAGGCGGTTACCGTGGCGAGCACATCCTCGTTCAGGAAGTCAGTGACGGCGGCTGCGATGCCGGATTGGCGACGGGCCTCGGCCCGTTCGGCCCGAGCGAGGTCGCGTTGCTCGACCGCGTTGAGCATGGCGACGCTGGTGGCGACCATCCCAACGAGCAGAGCAATGATCGCCAGTCCGGCGCCCGTCACGGCCGCCGCGTGGCGTCGGGCGAAGCGGCTGAGCTGGTACGACACGCTCGGGGGTCGCGCCGTGATCGTGCGTCCGTCGAGGAATCGCTGCACGTCGTCGCGGAGTTCCGAAGCGGACTGGTACCGCCTCGATTTGTCGCGTTCGAGAGCCTTTGTCGCGATGGTCTCGATGTCGCCCGCGGCGGTCGGCGAGACCTTCGACAGCGGCCGGGTCGGTTGCTCGCGGACGATCTGGGCGGCGGCGAACGCGCTCTTGCCAAGAACGTCGTGCGGGAGCTCGCCGCTGACGAGTTGATAGAGAACGACGCCGAGGGCGTAGACGTCAGACCGCGTGTCCACGCCGTCATCACCGCCGATGAACTGCTCCGGGCTCATGTAGGCGGGCGTGCCGAGCACCTGGCCTGACATGGTCATGAGCGATCCTCGACCATCTTCCTCCAGGGTTCGGGCTACGCCGAAGTCGAGCACCTTCGGGACGCCATCGGGCGTCACCATGATGTTGGCGGGTTTGAGGTCGCGGTGGAGCACGCCCCGGGTGTGGGCGTGGTGAACGGCGTCACAGATCCGCGTGAACATCTCGAGTCGATCTCGGAGCGGACGACCCGACGCCCAGCGGTCCAGGCGATCGCCATCGACCAGTTCCATCGCGAAGTACGGCCGAGGGCCTGCTGGGGTATCAGCGACGCCGGCCTCGAAAGCCTGAGCGATGTTGGCGTGAGCGAGGCGGCCTATGGCCTCGATCTCGAACTCGAATCGGCGGAAAGCCTGTTGAGAACCGAGCGCGGGGCGGAGGAGCTTGACAGCGACTCGACGGTTCGGCGAGGACTGGCGGGCCTCGTAGACAACGCCCATTCCACCCTCGCCCAGTCGTCGAACGATCGTGTACGCGCCGACACTCGCGGGGTCATCGGCTCCCGCGCTGAAGGCTTCTGCGAAGCAGGAGGCCATCGCTGATGGCGTCAGCGCGGTCTCGGCGGACGACTCGGCCCGGAGCAGGCCGAGGACTTCCTCTCGAAGCGACGGGTCGCCCGGCGCCGCTTGGTTCAGCGCCTCGATCCGGTCGTCGGGAGCGAGATCGCAGACCGCTTGGAAGAGTCGATCGACTTCCTTGAACCGATCGGGACCGGTCACGCCTGTGCCTCCCTGCGCTTCGAAATCTCTCGGGCGAGCCACGAGCGAGCCATGCGCCATTCTCGGGACGCGGTCGCGCGGGAGATGCCGACGAGCTCTGCGGCGTCCTTCTCGTCAAGTCCACAGAAGAAGCGGAGTTCCACGAGCCTTGCCTTCCGTTCATCGAGGCGAGCGAGTTCGGTCAGGACGGTGTCAAGTGCTTCGACGTCCAAGCCATCGCCCGTCGATCCATCGGATTCCGCGATGTCCTCAAGCTCAACGCGACGGGCGTCGCCGCCGCGCTTCAAACGCTTCTTTCCGCGTGCGTGGTCGACGAGGACGCGACGCATGACGGTGGCGGCGAGTCCCATGAAGGCGGCGCGATCGTCGGCGCCGAGTTCGCGCTGGTCGAGAAGCTTCACGTACGCCTCATGAACGAGGGCGGTCGGCTGGAGGGTGTGATCGGCCCGCTCGGACCGGAGGAGCGACCCCGCAAGGCGACGCAGTTCGTCGTAGAGAAGCGGCGCGAGCGCGTCGGCCGCCGCGGCGTGGCCGTTGGTCAATCGCTTCAACGTGACGGTCGCTTCGGACCGGGAGTGTCGATCGGTTTCGCTCATGCCGCCCCTGCAGCCCGTGCTGCTTGCCTCCGGAAGCGTACACGGACGGGAGGCGGCGCTACTCGGGCCAGCCCGCAAGCACGAGCTTGCCGATCGTGCGGCCCGATTCGAGCCGAGCATGGGCGGTGCGGAGGTTGGCGGCGGTGATGAGCCCGAGGTTCTCCCTCACCGTCGTCCGCAGCTGCTCGTCGTCGATCCGCTGCGAGATCGCGTTCAGGATGCGGTGCTGCTCGATCATGTCCGGCGTCTCGAACATCGGCCGCGTGAACATGAACTCCCAGGTGAACGTCGCGCTCTTCGCCTTCAGCCGCTCGATATCGACCGGCGCCTTGGTCTCGACGATCGAGCAGATCCGACCCTGGGGCGCGACGACATCGGTCATGACGTTCCAGTGCCCGTCGGTGTCGTTCAGGCAGAGCACGAAGTCGACGGTCGGCCTCCCGATCTCGACGAGCTGGGCGGGCAGGTCCTTGGCATGGTTGACGACGTGGTCGGCGCCGTGATCGAGGCACCACGCGCTCGATTCCGGGCGTGACGCGGTCGCGACGACCTCGAGGCCGGCCACAACCTTCGCGAGCTGGATCGAGATGGAGCCAACGCCGCCGGCGCCACCAATGATCAGGATGCGTCGACCTGCGTCGGCGCCCTCTCGCGAGACGCCGAGGCGGTCGAACAACGCTTCCCACGCGGTCAGGCTCGTCAGCGGCAGCGCCGCCGCGGACGCGAAATCGAGACGGCGCGGCTTGCGGCCAACGATGCGTTCGTCCACGAGCTGACGCTCGCTGTTGGCGCCCGGGCGAGTGATGCTGCCCGCGTAAAATACTTCGTCGCCCAACTTGAAGAGCGTGACCTCATCCCCCACCGCTTCGACAACACCAGCGGCGTCCCACCCCAGGACTCGAGGCGGATCCTCCGCTCCCGCGCGGGGAGCACGGACCTTCGTGTCGACCGGGTTGACCGAGATCGCGCGGACGGAGACGAGTAGGTCTCTCGGGCCGGGCGCGGGGTCGGGGAGTTCAATATCGGCGAGCGACGATTCGTTCTCGATAGACAGATAGCGCGTCAGACCAACGGCACGCATGCGGGGATTCCTTCTGCTCAGAGATCGAGCACGTGAGCAAAGATCAACGGCGCGACGATCGTCGCGTCGGACTCGATCACGAATCGGGGAGGCGTCGGTCCGAGCTTGCCCCAGGTGATCTTCTCGTTCGGCTCGGCGCCCGAGTAGGAGCCGTAGCTGGTGGTGCTGTCGCTGATCTGGCAGAAATACGACCAGATCGGCACGTTCTCCTTGAGATCGTACTTGAGCATCGGCACGACGCAGATCGGGAAGTCGCCCGCGATGCCGCCGCCGATCTGGAAGAAACCGGGCGCGCGCTTGTCCTTCGCTCGTTCGCGGTACCAGCCCGCGATGGACCGCATGTACTCGGTTCCGGGGAGTACCGGGTCGGTCGAAGACAGCGTTCCGTCCAGCACGCGGGCGGTGAAGATGTTGCCGAGCGTCGAGTCCTCCCAGCCCGGCACGAAGATCGGGAGGTCCTTCTTGCAGGCCTCAAGCAGCCACGCGTTCTTTGGATCGGCCTGCGTCTCGGCCTTGAGCGCGCCGGAACGGATCAGTTGATAAAGGTACTGGTGCGGGAGGTAGCGTTTCCCGTCGGTGTCGGCCTGCTTCCAGAGCGGGATGAGGTGCCCTTCGAGCTTACGGATCGCCGCTTCCTCGGGAATGCAGGTGTCGGTCACGCGAGCGAGACCCTCGTCGAGCAGCGCCTGCTCGTCGTCCGGTGTGAGATCGCGGTAGTGCGGGACGCGGCGGTAGAGATCGTGAGCGACCAGATTGAAGAGATCCTCCTCGAGATTCGCCCCGGTGCAGCAGATCGCGTGAACCCTGTCCTGGCGGATCATCTTGGCGAGCGAGCGGCCGAGTTCGCCCGTGCTCATCGCGCCCGCAAGGGTCATGAGCATGTGTCCGCCCTCGTCGACACAGGTCGTGTAGGCCTCGGCGGCGTCTTTGACCGTTGCGGCGTTGAAGTGGCGGTAGTGCTCGTTGATGAACGCTCGGATGGACATCGGGGCTCCCGTCGATGAGGACGCTTCTGCTCGGCGATCGTGCCGCCAACATGATCATTCGACCGTTTAAGCAGAGTTCAACCGGGTCCGATGAATCCGTCAAGGGCCCCTCCGGTCCGACTGGGCGGCGCGACGCGGAGCGGGCATACCGTCCCGCGATGCGGCGACTCCTGATCACGCTCTGTCTGGTCTTCGCTCCCCTCCTTGGCGCCGCGCCGATGCCGTCGGTTCAGCCGCCGAACGGAGCCGCGGCCCAGCCCGTCCAGCCAACCCCCGCCGAGTTGCAACAGCATCTCGATGAAGCGCTCGCGGCGCCGGCCCTCGATGAGGCCTCCAGGCAGGAAATCGATCGCCTCTTCCGAGTCGCGATCGGGCACGCGACCGAATCGGCGAGGTTCCGATTACAGGCTCAAGAAGCGCCGACGCTGCTGGCGAGTATCAGAGAGGAACTCTCGCAGCCGTTGCCGCCGGCAACCCCACTCGAGACCGCCGGGCTCTCGCTCGCCGACATGGAGCAGCGGCTCGCCGACGCGAACGCCCAGCTTGCGGCGTCGCGGGAACAGCTCACCGAACTCCAGGGCGAGACGGACCGTCGTCAGGCGCGGCGGACGGAGATCCCGACCCGGATCGCGGAGTTACGGCGAACGCTCGACGACCTGAACGATCGCCGCGCGTCGCTCCCCGCGACGCCCACGGACGACGCGACCACGGCCCGCGTGATGACGCTCGAGGCCGAACGGGCCGCGATCCGGTCGGAGATCGACAAGCTCGAGGCGGAGCTCTCCAGCTATGACGCGCGCCGGGATCTTCTTCCGGCGCGCCGAGACCGCGCGGCGAGGCGCGTCACCGAACGTGAGCGAGCAGCGGGCCAGTGGCTCAGCGAGGTCAACTCGAAGCGTCAGTCGGAGGCCGAAGCCGCGGCTCGAGCGGCTCGTCAGACCGCAGCGCGCCAGCACCCCGCGCTCAGGGCGTTCGCACAGCAAACGCAGTTTCTCGCCGAGAAGCGCGCGGGTTCCGAGGGGCTTCCGCAGCGGATCAACGAGCTCGAAAAGGAGATCGCCGAGGCCGGGCGGAACCTCAGCGACCTGCGAGCGCAGTACCAGAGTCTCCGCCCGAAGCTCGACGTCTCCGGCCTCAATAAGGCAACGGGCGTCATCCTCCGCGGCGTGTACGAGCGCCTAGAGGATCCAACGGTCTTGCGGAAGCGAGAATCGGCCCTCCGACAGGAGCTCGAGGAGGCGGAGTACGAAGTCGTCGAGCAGCGCGAGGCCCGCCAGGAGGCGGCGGACACCACCGCGGTCGCCGATGAAATGCTCGACGACGCGAGGGAGGATCCCGACACCGAAGTCACACCCGAGATGGAGACGGCCGCCCGCGAGCTCGCGGCGGCGCGACGCGACCTGCTCGACCAGCTCGTGACCGACGCGGAGGACTACGCCGACCGCGTCGAACGGCTCGCCCGCATCAACGGCGAGTTGCTGGCCGCAACGGAAGCGTTCGTGTCCTTCATCGAGGAACGCATCCTCTGGGTCCGGAGCATCTCCGGCTCACGGCTTCCGACGCCTTCGGAGATCGAGGAGAGCATCGATCGGGTGTCCTCGATCCCCGCCTGGCGGACGACGTTGAACGAGATCCGCTCGGACGTCAATCGTCGCTGGCCGCTCACAGCTTTCGTGATCATCGGGCTGGCGGCGATCATCGTCGCGTCCCAGGCCGCCAGGCGACGCTTCACTCAGGTCAGCGAGCGGGTGGCCCGCTACAAGACGGACACCTTCACACTCACGATCGCCGCGTTGGCCCTCGTCGTCATCATCGCGGCGCCGGTACCGGCGGTGCTGTGGTGGATCGGCTGGCTGATCTCGCGCCCGATCAACCAGGACCAGCTTGGTATCTCGATCGGTCTCGCGTTCCAGTACGTCGGAGGCGCGATCTTCCCGCTGTTGATCGTAAAGCGCGCTCTCCGTCGCCACGGGCTGGCCGAGGTTCACTTCCGCTGGCCGACCAACGCGATCGATCACCTCCGCCGACACCTGCGATGGTTCATCCCGACCATCGGAAGCGCGATCGGCGTCGTCGTCGCGGCGGAGAGCTTCCGGGAAGAGGCGATCAGTTCCGCCCTCGGACGCGCGGGGTTTCTCGGCGTTTCGATCTCGTCGAGCGTCTTCTTCGCTCTGATCTTCCGTCGATCGTCGCCGTCGTGGTCCGAGTATGTGAAGCGGAACGCGTCGAACCCGATCATGCGGATGCACCCGGTCTGGTTCGCGCTGCTGACGGCCGGCCCGATCGCGCTCGCGGTGATCGCGATGCTCGGGTATCACTATTCGGCGCTCGCGCTCCGGATGCGGTACGACGAGACGCTGCTGCTGGTCCTCGGCCTCATCCTCGCGAACAGCCTGCTTCTTCGGTGGCTCTACATCACCCGTCGGCGTGTCGCCGTCGAGCAGGCTCGCCGGAAGCGTGAGCAGGCCCAGGCGGACGTCAAGGCGGCGGCGTCGACCGCGGGCCCCACGGAGGGCGTCCAGCAGCCGGTCGACGAGATGAAGGTCGACCTGCCGGCGATCAGCACGCAGACCAAGCAACTCTTCCGGAGCGGCGTCGTCGCGGCGCTCGCGGTCGGTCTGTTCATCATCTGGGCAGACGTCCTCCCGGCGCTCCGATTCCTGGAACGGGTTCAGCTTTGGCCCGAGATGCGATTCGTCGAGCCCGAGGAGGACGTAGCGCCCGCGGTGTTGACCGGGGCCATGGCGGCGGCGCCGCGAGTAACGAACAACGGTGTCGCGGCTCCAGTTGATCAGTCGCAAACGCCCGCCGCCGGATCGGCCTCGAACGCCACGGCCACGGGCTCCGGAACTGCGCTGACGCCTCTTGGCATCCTGCCGGCAGCCGAAGAATCACCTCTACACGAAGACGAATCGGGCGAGGGGGTTCGCGTCCTTACGCTCGCGGATCTCGGTCTCGCCATCATCGCGCTTCTGATCGCGATCGTGGCGTTCCGCAACCTTCCCGGACTCGTCGAGATCCTGGTGCTCCAACGGCTGCCCCTCGACGCCGCGAGCCGTTTCGCCCTGACGACCGTTCTGCGATACGCGATCGCGTTCACCGGACTGCTCGCGTCGGCGACGGTGCTCGGGCTGAGTTGGAGCAACCTGCAGTGGCTCGCGGCCGCGCTGACCTTCGGACTCGCGTTCGGTCTCCAGGAGATCTTCGCGAACTTCATATCCGGACTGATCATCCTCGCCGAACGGCCGATCCGGATCGGTGACACCGTTACCGTCGGTGAGGTGAGCGGGACGGTGACCAAGATCCGCATGCGCGCGACGACGATCACGGACTGGGACCGCAAGGAACTCGTGATCCCGAACAAGTCGTTCATCACGGGCGAAATCATCAACTGGACGCTCACGGATCCGACGCTCCGACTGATCCTGAACGTCGGCATCAGCTACGGCTCGGACATCGCCAAGGCGGAACGCACGCTCGTTGAGATCGCCGTGCAGCAGCCGCTCGTTCTTCAGGAGCCCAAGCCGTACGTCCACTTCCGCTCGTTCGGCGACAGCACGCTCGACTTCGAACTCCGCCTCTTCATCGCCCACATCGACAACCTGCTCACCGTGCGTCACGAGATCCACAAGGCGATCGTGCAGCGGTTCCGCGAAGAGGGCATCGAGATCGCGTTCCCGCAGCGCGACCTGCATCTCCGCTCGGCGGACCCGATCATGGCGGCCTTGCGCCGCAACGACGGTCGAGACGTCCATGATGGCACGGAGATCGAGTCCCGTTAACCCCCCGCCCATCGCATCAATCCGAGCGCTGACAGACTCATCGACGCGTACACCAGGTGATGCCACGCCTCGATCAGCATCGGGCCGAATCCATACATCAATGACGGGCGGTCACCCGTGATGAGCGGCGGTCCTATTTGGGCGGCGCCCCAGACAAGGACAAACAGCACGGCCCCCGCCCACGGGAGCGGCAGGCCGATCCCCCACGGGTCGACGAGCACACACAGCGCGATCCCCCACGACACACCGAAGAGCCATCGGCCCCAGATCGAAGCCAACTCGAACGTGCGCTCGCCCATCGGTCTGCGACAAACCCCGCGAGCGAGCGCGCAGATCGCTTTCCCGGCGGTCCGACTGCGGTCCCTTCCAACGATCACGGCCTCGGTATCCATCGACAGCGTCATCGCGGCCGTCCCGATGAGGGCGGCGAGGAACGACTGAACGAGAAGTCCGAGATCCATGGAGCGCAGCTCTCCGTCAAATGCCTCGACTCACGCTACGGAGACTTGCAGTCGGCGCACGCTGAATTCGGGTTCATCCCGCCGTCTCCGACGCCGATTTGACGCTCAGACCGAGAACGATCAGGATGGAACCGAAAATCGGACCCAGGAGGCATCATGCCGGCATCCAATCGCTCGCTCGCGGTCCTCATCTCGTTCTGCCTTGTGTTCGGCGCCGCCACGGCCACATCCACAGCTCGTGGCGTTAAAGGCCCACCCCGCCTTGAGCAACGCGGAAAGGCCAAACAGCTCGTCGTTGACGGCGACCCGTTTCTTGTTGTCGGCGGGGAACTCGGAAACTCAACGGCGTCGGATCTGGAGTACCTCGCAGACGCGCTCGACCGTTGTGCGAGCATGAACGTCAACACGGTCATGCTCCCGGTCTATTGGGACCTCGTCGAACCCGTGGAAGGCGAGTTTGATTTCTCGCTCGTCGAGGGAGCGATCGACCTCGCCCGAGAACGCGACCTCAAACTGGTCTATCTCTGGTTCGCGACATGGAAGAACAGCATGTCCGCGTACGCGCCGACCTGGGTCAAACGCGACACGACGCGATTCCCGAGGATCCGACAGTCGAACGGCGAAGCGGCAGAAATCATCAGCCCGGAAAGCATCTCCGCGCGTGACGCCGATGCTCGGGCGTTCGCTCAGCTCATGCGGTGGACGAAGTCGTACGACGCGGGGCGCCACACTGTGGTGATGGCGCAGGTCGAGAACGAGATCGGGATGATCCCGGATCCTCGCGACCACGGGGCGCCATCTGATGCGATCTTCACACACGCGGTGCCGGACAAGCTGGTCCGCCTCGCGGGGAACGGTGATCTCGGCCCGGAGATCGAACGCATTTGGCGCGAGAACGGCGGGAACCGGAGCGGCCCGTGGTCGCGCGTATTCGGAGACTCGCCGGAGGGCCAGGAGATCTTCGCCGCCTGGCGGTTCGCGAGCTACGTCGAGCATGTCGCGGCCGCCGGCAAGCGTGAGTATGCGTTGCCCATGTTCGTCAACGCGGCGCTGATCCGCCCCGGGTACCGACCCGGGAACTACCCATCGGGCGGGCCACTGCCGCATCTCATCGAACTCTGGCAAGCGACCGCGCCATCGCTCGACATGCTCAGCCCCGATATCTACTTTCCGAACTTCATGGACTGGGCGTCACGTTACCACCGCGCCGGAAACCCGGTCTTCATTCCGGAGATGGCGCCCTCGATGCGGGCCTCGGCGAACGCCGTGTTCGCCGTCGGAGCGCTGAACGCGATCGGCTCCGGCCCCTTCGCCATTGAAGACGTCCGGGATGACAAGGCGTGGCTGCTTCGCCGCTGCTACCGCCACCTTCGAAACATGAGCAGCCTGATCCTCGATGCGCAGAGCGATGGACGAATTCTGGGGCTTGCCCCCGAAATCGGCTTTGACTGGACAACAAGCGAGGATGCTGCCACCG
>PAKY01000090.1 GCA_002706885.1 Phycisphaerae bacterium | reverse complement strand
TGCGTACGAGGGACATCGCGGATCTCGTGATTCAGATCCGCCGAGACGACGGAACGGGGTTCCCGAACGTGGTCGGGTTCGATCCAGACGGCGTGATCTCAACCAACGGCAATCGGCCGATCGGCTCCTACATGAGCGGCGCCCGGACGCGGGTGGCGATCGAGTTCAGCGAGACGACGGGCAAGTTCGCGTTCTACGTTGATGGCGAGCTGCGCTCAGAGGACCGGTTCATCACGGGACCGTTTGCGGAGTTCGAGCGGCTCTACGTCTCGTTCGCGGACCAGTTCGAGCCGCCGAGTTCGATGACCATTGACGACGTGCGGATCACGGGCCTTCCCGCCGCGTGCGGAGCGGCCGACCTCGCGCCGCCGTTCGGCGTGCTCGATGTCAGCGATGTCGTGAAGTTCCTCCAGGCGTTCGGCGCTGAGAACGGCCTCGCGCACTACGCCGACCCGATCGGGACCTACGACATCGCGGACGTCGTGGCGTTCCTGGCGTCGTTTGGTGACGGCTGCGACTGACCCGACGCATCAGCGCGGGACAATCTCGACCTCGTGCTCGATGTGGAACCACTTGATCCAGGTCGGCGGGCCCGGCAGGTCGTACGCGCCATCAGCGGTCGCCGGGACGGGAGCGGCGCCGAACGGTGGGTCGTCGGCGAACCACGTCCACGCGGCGACGACGCGGATCGTGTGGACGCCCGGCTCTTCGATCTTGAACGTCCAGACGGGCGGTCGGAGTGAGTCGGCGAGATCTCGCTGCTTGTCGGTGGCGAACTCGTAGGTGTCGTCGTCGAGATCGAAGAGGTAGCGTGACGGATACGGCGGAGCGGCGATTGCGCCGAGCGGCTCGGCGTCGGTCGCGGGCTCGGTGTGCCAGATCATGTAGCGCGTATCACCCGACGAACGAGCGGAGAACGCTACCTGGCCGGCGAGCGTCACCGTGAAGGGTTCGCCGCTCGTGACCGACGCGGGGCCCGCGAGCGAGAGCGTCGATCGAGCGTTCGGGCCGTCGCAGTAGGCGTCGAGTTGCTCCTCGGTGAGGCTTCCATCAAGAGCGGCGCCGAAGAGAAAGTCATCGACGTTGCTCTCCCGAGCGATCCATTCGTGCGGACGCTCGCGGATGAGACGGAGAAACGCGTCCGCCGCGCGTCGGGTTTGGGCGATGGAGAGCGTTCCCGCGGCGCGTCGGTCGCGCAGCTCGGAGGCGGCGGTCTTGCTTCGGGTCGCGAGCGAGACGAGTGTCGCGTTGGATCGCGAGGCGACGAAGGACTCGAAGGCGTCGCTCAGCACGAAGCAGGCGGTCGTAACACCGATGAAAACCGCGGCGAGGGCGGCCTGCGTCCATCGCGCCTGGAGATGTAAACCATGGCGAAAGCGCGTCGATGCATAGAGGCTCCCGCACTCCGGGCAGCTCGCGGGTCGCTCGGTCTCGGGCACGGGGTATCGGCACTTGCCGCAGGAGAGCGGGAGACGCACGGCGCGGGCAATGGCGTCGAGCAGCAGCACGACGGCGGCGACGATCGCGACGGCCGCGAGGGCGCGGTAGGCCTGACGAACATCGGCGTAGCGCGCAAACGCCGCGGCCCACGCCGCGATCACGACCGCGAGCGGAGCGGCGAGGAGGATCGCGCAGGACGCAGAGCGGGTCGGGTCACCCGTGAGCACCTTCAACAATGGCTCGGCGAAACCACGACGGGCGACGATCAGCACGAGGCCGAACGCGGGGAGGAAGATCGCCATCCGCAGCGCCAGCCAGTCGGTGTGCCCGTAGCGGTCGAGCGGCCACCCCACCGCTTCGGCGTTGATGAACAGGATCATCGAGAACAGAGCGACACCGATGCAGCACGCAAGCGTGACGGTGAGGGAGCCGTCTCGATGACTCTGCCGCGTCGCGTCTGACGTGTCGGGCGCCATCGGGTTTATCCCGCGACGATGTTCACCATCCGCCCCGGGACGGCGATGACCTTGCGGATGGTCTGGCCTTCGATGAGCGACCTGACGGTCTCGTCCTGGAGCGCGAGGACCTCGAGGGCCTTCGCGTCGGCGTCGGCGGGCGCCATGATCCGGGCCTTGACCTTCCCCTTGATCTGGACCGGGATCTCGACCTGGTCGTCCTTGAGCATGGCGGGGTCGACCTCGGGCCACTCGGCGCGCGCGATCGAGCCCTCCGACTCGAACCGCCCGAGGCGGGACCAGAGTTCCTCGCCCATGTGCGGGGCGAACGGCGCGAGGATACGGGCGAGTCGGTCCATCTGGCTCGCGGTCAGGCCGGCGCCGTCCTTCTCCGCGAGCTTGGTGCCCGCGTTGACGAGCTCGATCATCGCCGCGATCGCGGTGTTGAACGCGAGTCGTTCGATGTCGGAGGCGACCTTGTCCACCGTGCGGTGGAGACGCTTCTCGATGTCCGCGTCGGCCTCGGCGCGCACCCGGAGCTCGCCCGTCGCCTCATCGACGCAGAGGCACCAGACGCGCTGGAGGAAGCGGTACATGCCCTGGATGTCGCGCGTGTTCCAGGGCTTGGACTGCTCGAGCGGGCCCATGTACATCTCGTAGAGCCGGAAGGTGTCGGCGCCGAACTCGGCGATGACGTCGTCGGGGTTGACGACGTTCTTCAGGCTCTTGGACATCTTCGCGACGATCTGGGTGACGGACTCGCCGGTCGCGGTCTCGATGTGCTCGGGGTTCTCGTCGGTCCCCTTGTTCTCGACCTCGTCGACGGGCACGAGGCTCCTGTCGGCGCGCTGGTACGCGTGCGAGAGGATGAGGCCCTGGTGGAAGAGCTTGCCGAAGGGTTCGTCGGTCGAGACGTGGCCGAGGTCGAAGAGGACCTTGTGCCAGAAGCGGGCGTAGAGGAGATGGAGGACGGCGTGCTCGGCGCCGCCGACGTAGAGGTCGACGCCGCCCCGCATCCAGTAGGACTCGGGGCCCTCCCCCACCATGCGTTCGCCGTTCTTCGGGTCGCAGTAGCGCAGGTGATACCAGCAGCTCCCGGCCCAGCCGGGCATGGTGTTGGCCTCGCGCGTGACCTTCGCGTCGGGCGGGAGGTCGGCGACGCCGGCCTCGCCTGCGGTGGTGTGGAGCCAGTCGGTCGCCTTGGCGAGCAGGGGCTGGGGATCGTCGCTCTCGATCGGCTGGTAGTCGGCCATCTCGGGGAGCGTGATGGGCAGCGTCTGTTCGCCGACAGCGTGGTGGTGGCCCTTCTCGTCGAACACGATCGGGAACGGCTCGCCCCAGTAGCGCTGGCGGCTGAAGAGCCAGTCGCGGAGCTTGAAGTTGATTTTGCGCTGACCGTGGTGGGTGTCCTCGAGGTACTCGATCATCCGCTGCTTGGCGTCGGCGACGCCGAGGCCGTCGATGAAGCCGCTGTTGATCGCGGAGCCTTCGCCCGTGAACGCCTTGTCCTCGGGCCAGTCGGTCGGGGTCTGCACCGTGCGGACGATCGGGAGGTCGAAGGCCTTCGCGAAGTCCCAGTCGCGTTCGTCCTGGGCGGGCACGGCCATGATCGCGCCGGTGCCGTAGCCCATGAGCACGTAGTCGGCGGTCCAGACGGGGATCGGCTCGTTGGTGACGGGGTTGTGGGCCATGACGCCCGTGAACACGCCCGTCTTCTCCTTGCTCTCCTGACGCTCGACGTCGGAGCGGTTGCGAGCAGCGGCGACGTATTCGCGGAGGGCGGCGGTATCGCCCGCCTCGGCGGAGATCGCCTCGTCGACCAGCGGGTGCTCGGGGGCGACGACCATGTAGGTCGCGCCGAAGATCGTGTCGGGGCGAGTGGTAAAGACGCGGAGCGTCTCGCCCGTCTTGTGGCCCGTCGCGTCGAGGAGCGGGAAGTCGATCTCCGCGCCCTCGCTCCGCCCGATCCACTCGGACTGCTGCGTCTTGGTGCTCTGCGGCCAGTCGACGGTCTCGAGGCCTTCGAGCAACCGGTCGGCGTACGCGGTGATGCGGAACATCCACTGGCGGAGCGGCTTGCGGAAGACGGGGTACCCGCCTCGCTCGCTCTTGCCGTCGATGACCTCCTCGTTCGCGAGCGCGGTGCCGAGCTTGGGGCACCAGTTGACCGTCTGGAGGCTGATGTAGGCGAGGCGGTAGGAGTCGACGATCGCGCGGCGGGTCTCCTCGTCGAGCGTCGCCCACGGGCCGGCGTGCGTGCCGCCGGGGAGGTCGCCCGCGCCAGCGTACTCGGCGGCGAAGGGGTTGAGGGTCACGCGGCGCTCGTCGTTCTCGAACGCCTCGACGAGCTCGGCGATCGGTCGGGCGCGGTTCTGCTCGGTGTCGTACCAGGCGTCGTAGATCTGGAGGAAGATCCACTGGGTCCACTTGTAGTAATCGGGGTCGATCGTTCCGAACTCGCGCGACCAGTCGTAGCTGAAGCCGAAGCGCTTGAGCTGGCGGCGGAAGTTCTCGATCGCCTTGCTCGTGGTCACGGCCGGGTGGACGCCCGTCTGGATCGCGTACTGCTCGGCGGGGAGGCCGAACGCGTCCCAGCCCATGGGGTGAAGGACGTTGAAGCCCTTCATCCGCTTGAAGCGGCAGATGATGTCGGTCGCGGTGTAGCCCTCGGGGTGGCCGACGTGGAGGCCCGCGCCCGAGGGGTAGGGGAACATGTCGAGGCAGTAGAACTTCGGGGGGAGCGACGATCGATCGGCGGTGGGCTCGGGATCGCTGACCTCGTAGACCCCGAGGCGATCCCATTCGGCCTGCCAACGGGTCTCGATATCGCCCGCGAGGGCGGCGGTGTAGCGGTACGGGGTCTGGTTCTCGGCCATGTGGAGGGAGTGTAGAGCCAAGTCGAGGTAGCATCCGCAGATGGCGATCCGCTCCGAGGGAGCGGGAAGGCGTGTGACCGGCGAGGTTTGGCGGCGACGGTCAGGCTGGTTTCATGTTCGGCTCATCCCGGCTCGCAAGAGTCTTGTCCCTGTCTCGATCAACGACCGAACCGCAGCATCTCCGAGGCCCATGAGCGAAACACCGCACGGACACCAGCATCGGCATCCACTTCGCCGTGAGGCCGACGACGCCGGTCCTCCGCCGAGCATCGACAAGCTGACGAGCCTGTTCTCCGGCAAGCTGGAGGTCCGCTCGGTCGCGTTGACGTGCCTGCTCGTGCTGGCGGTGCTGTTTGCGCTTCGAGCGGCCGAGCAGGTGGTCGTGCCGACGGTGCTCGCGATGCTCCTGTCGGTGATGCTCAGCCCGATCGTCTCGTGGCTGCGTCACTGGCTTCGTGTGCCGCCCGGGCTCGGGGCGGCGCTGGTGCTGTTCGGTATTGTCGGGGCGCTCGGGGCGGGGGCGTACTTCCTGAGCGAGCCGATCGACACGTGGATGGACGACATCCCGGCGGAGATGCGGCGCGCGGAAACGAAGATCCGCGGCCTGACGGAGAAGATCGAGGGGCTGAAGAAGGCCGGCGAGACGCTCGACAGCATGGCCGAATCCGGCAAACCCGACACGCTCGAGGTGCGGGTCGAAGAGCCGACGCTCTCTCGCTTCGTTCTGAGCCAGACCTGGGTCGTGATCGCGTTCGCGTTCCTCACGGGCGGCCTGACGTACTTCCTGCTCGCGGCCGATGACCTGTTCCTGAACAAGCTCGTGCGCGTGATCCCGCGGCTCAAGGACAAGAAGACCGCGGTGGACATCGTCCACCACGTTCGGCGGGACATCTCGAACTACATCTTCACGATCTCGGTCATCAACGCGCTGCTCGGCGTGGCCGTCGGGATCGCGATGTGGATGCTCGGCGTTCCCAACGCCGTTCTTTGGGGGTTGATGGCGGCCCTGTTCAACTTCATCCCGTTCCTCGGCGCCATCTTCGGGGTCGTGATCATCTCGATGGTCGCCCTTGCGCACTTCGACAACACCGCCCAGGCGCTCGTCGCCCCGGCGGTGTACTACGCGCTGACGTCGATCGAGGGGAGCTTCATCACGCCGATGGTTCTCGGGCGGCGTCTGGTCCTGAACACGGTGGTGATCTTCCTCTCGCTGATCTTCTGGGGCTGGATGTGGGGCCTCGCGGGGATCTTCCTCGCGGTGCCGATGATGTCGGCGTTGAAGATCGTGTGCGATCGGATCGAGCCGTTGCGGGCGATTGGGGAGTTTCTGGGGAGGTAGGAGGCGGGTAGCACGACGACGCCTGTCCGGATCGTTAGCATGACTCGGTGCGCCGACGAGAGAACCCGAACCACGGGCGGTTCCTGACGTTCTCCTGTCAACACCGCCTGCCGTTGTTCTCGAACGACGCCATCAAAGACGCGTTCGTCGATCAACTCATCCGAACTCGGGATCGATACGGCTTCCTTCTCTTCGCGTGGGTCATCATGCCCGAACACGTGCACCTTGTCGCGCGTTTCCCTGGCGGTTCCACGGCGACGACCGTTCTACGGGCGTTAAAGTCTGCCTTCGCGCGTCGGGTCATTGCGCGATGGCGTGAACTCGACGCATCCGTGATCTCATGCGTTCGCGATAGCAGACACGTGGAACGGTTCTGGCTTCCCGGCGGCGGCTATGACCGCAACCTGATCTCGCTTCAGCAGATCCATGAGAAGGCGCGTTACGTTCACCTCAACCCCGTCCGCCGCGGTCTCGTCGAAAGACCGGAGCAATGGGCGTGGTCGTCAGCGAGATGGTGGGCGGGCGACCGAGAGAGCGGACTCACTTGCGATCAACCATGACCCGCAATTCGACGATCGCTGATACACGATTCGGGTGCCACGGAGGAGCGGCCTGCCGCTCCTCCGTGCGACGCGCGACAACCACTCGCCATCGCCCGTCGAGCACGAACGCCTCTCGTCACGGAGGAACCGAGGACGGCTCCTCCGTGGCACCCGATGTTTACATGCGTTGGGACGGCCTCGCTAAGAGGCACGGCCGCTACACACCCGCCGTCACCCGCTTCTTCGCCTCGAACAACGCCTTCGCCTCCCCCGCGAGGTGGAACGAGCCCGCAACCACGATCAGGTCGGCGCCGCCGACGCGCGGGCGGCCGACGGCGCGGGCCGCGGCGTTGATCGCTTCCTTCACGTTCGGCTCGCACTGCGCCATCTTCTCGCTGCGCTCGTTGAACATCGAGAGCAGTTCCCCGGGCTCCATCGCGCGGGGGTTGTCCGACGCCTTCGTGAAGATGATCTTGTCGGCGCCGCGACCGATCTCGTCGAGCATCGGGCCGACGTCCTTGTCGGCCGAGCATCCGAAGATTACGACGAGGCTGTCGAACCGCTCGCTCGCGCCGAGCGCCGCCACGAGACCGGAGACGCTCTCCTTCGTGTGGCACCCGTCGATGATCACGCGCGGCTCGTCCCAGACCTGCTCCATGCGTCCGCGGCGCGGCGTCCGCGAGAGGCCCTCGGCCACGGGGACGTCGGGACACTCGAACCCGACGCGTCGGAGGCGATCGATGATCGCGAGCGCGAGCCCGCAGTTCGCCGCCTGATGCTCGCCGGGCAGCGGAGAGGGCAGGTGCTCGAAGTTGCTCTTGTCGGTCGTCACGCAGACGCGGACGTGCGGCTTCATCTGGTGTGCCGCCTCGAACCGCGTCGAGTAGTCGATCTCCTGGCCGAGCACGAACAGCTCGCTCCCGACCTCCGCGGCGCGCTGGCGGAAGACCTCGATGACGCCCTCCTCCTGCGGCACGCTGATAACGGGCACTGCGGGCTTCATGATGCCCGCCTTCTCGAACGCGATCTTCTCGAGAGTCTCGCCCAGGATCGCTCGGTGCTCCATCTGGATGTGCGTGATCGCGCACACGTCGGGCGTCACGATGTTCGTCGAATCGAGGCGACCGCCGAGCCCCACCTCGATCACCGCGACATCCACCGCCTGCTCCGCGAAGTGGAGCAGCGCCGCGAGCGTCAGGATCTCGAAATAGGTCGCCTCGCCGTGCTTGGCCTTCACCGCGTTGACCGCGTCGCGCGCCCTGCTGATCACGCGGACGAACGCGTCTTCAGTGATTCGATCGTCATCGTCAGACGCCTCGGTCTCGACGCGGATCCGCTCGCGAACGTCGACGAGGTGCGGGCTGGTGTACAGGCCGACCGTGTACCCGCAGGACCGCAGGCAGCTCGCGACCATCTCGCACACGCTGCCCTTGCCCTTGCTCCCCGCGACGTGGACGCAACGCAGCGTCGCCTGCGGGTCGCCGATCGCGCTGAGCATCGCCCGCATGCGGTCGAGCTTGAAGGTCTCCTGCTTCACCCGGTGGGCGCGAAGCCGCTCGACGTTCACCCGGTCATCGAGGAACCGGTTCGCGGCCTCGTAGGACGCGAAGATTCTCCCGCGCCGTGCCTTCGTCGCGCCCGCCCGCGGGCTGGCCGTGCCGCTCGCGCCGTCTTCTGAGGATGCCGCTGCCATGGATGGTCCGCCCCGCCGCTCGCACAACGCCGCCCGCCCGCCCAAGACCGTCGCCGGTCAGCGTCCACACGCGGCAATCGAAGATACTACGGCTCGCGCGGCTTCAGGTTTGGCGTTCACGCCCGAACGCGCCTGTCATCAGCGCCTTCATCTGCGCCACAGCCTCTCGCATCCCAACGAACACCGCACGACTCACGATGGCGTGCCCGATATGTAATTCCTCTATTCCGGGGAGCGCCGCGATCGGTCCCACGTTGTGGTAGTTGAGCGCGTGCCCCGCGTTGAACCGCATACCCAGTCTGCGGACCTCCGCGCCCGCGTCCGCGACCAACTGGATCGCCCTCCCCACCGAGCCGGGGCCCCGGTCGGCCAGTCGAACGTCGCCGCCTGCCGCCCCAAACGCTTCGGCGTACGGCCCCGTGTGGATCTCGCACACGTCGAACCCCGCCGCCGCCGCCGCCTCGACCTGCTTCAGGTCCGCGTCCACGAACGCGGAGACGACCATGCCTGCCGCCTTGAGCCGCGCGACGACATCTCGAAACCGCTCGGGCTCGGCCGCCACGTCGAGGCCGCCCTCGGTCGTGACCTCCGCCCGCCCCTCGGGCACGAGCATCGACGTGTGCGGCTGGTACCGCTCGGCGATCGCGATCATGTCGTCGGTCGCCGCCATCTCGAGGTTGACCTTCACCTTCACCAAGCGTCGGAGCAGGTCGAGATCGCGGTCCTGGATGTGCCGCCGGTCCTCGCGGAGATGGATCGTGATGCCATCGGCGCCGCCGAGCTCGGCCTCGTGCGCTGCGCGAACCGGATCCGGCTCGCCCGCGTCGGGCTGACCGGGATAGCGGGCCTGACGAACGGTCGCGACGTGGTCGATGTTGACGCCGAGTTGGATCATGCCCGGAAGATAGGACTTCTCCTCAACAAGGTGTTGCATCCTCCGGCGGCAGGGGTGACGATGGCGCGAACATGCCACGCTCAGTCCTCAAGATCTTCCTCGGCCTGCTTCCCGCTCTTGCGACCGTCCTTTCGAACGCTCCAGCAGCGGCTCAAATCGACGGCTCCATCCGGTACACCCTCGACAACGGCGCCGAGGTGATCATCACGCCCATTGAAGGGGTGGGCCAAGTCGCTGTCATCGCGGCTTACGGCGTTGGCTTCTTCGATGATCCCGCGGGCCATCCACAGCTCGCTCATCTCGTCGAGCCCCTCCGCGTCACCGCCGCGACGCCCCAGTCCGAGCCGACGAAGCGGCGCGCTGAGCTGAGCGCCATCGGCGCGGTCAACGCCGAAACCCAGCCGCACTTCACCTACTATGACTACCTGCTCCCCGCCGACGCCCTCGAGCTCGCGTTGCGGACCGAGGCCGAGCGGCTGGACGGTCTCTCGCCGACGATCATCGACATCGGACGGGAGGGACCGCTCGCGGCGCAGGAGGCAAGCTGGACCGCTTCACACCGCACGCCGAGGACCCACAAATTCGCGCTCATGGCCGCGGCGCAAGCGTGGCGCCACGACGCCACCCATGTCGATGTCGCGACCGGGCTTCAGAACACGCGGATCGATGTCGCCGAGACGTTCCGCAAGCGCTGGTACACCACCGATCGACTGCGCCTCTATATCACGGGAAGCCTCGACATCAATGCGGCGAAGAAGGCCATCGATGAGTCGATCGGCAAGCTCCCCGCGCCAAAGGCACAGAAGCCCGATCCGGACCGCGCGATCGACTGGGCGGCCCTTCCTCGCCGAACCACCATCACCTGGGACCTCGCCGTTCCAACCGTCGTGGTGGCCGCGCCGCCACCCGATGACCCCGCCATCCGCTTCGCGCTCACCCGCGCCCTCCAGCACATGTCGACGCGCTCGTCCTTCGTCGGCACGCCCGTGCTCGGCACGAGCGCGATGTGGCCGGTCGGCGAGCTGCCCCCGATGTTCATCGCCCCCGTCGCGGTCGATCGGAACGTCGACGGCGTGCTCGAACACATGGTCCGAACGCTCGTCCGTCTGAGCGATGGCGAGCTGACCGACGCCGAATACGCATCGCTTCGCAACGCCGCCACAACGCCCTTCCCACCGCCGCTCACGCCGCAGATGGTGGAGCAACAGGCGCGGCAACTCGCGCAGATGATGAGTCTCGCGCCCGATGACGCTCGCATGCGGGTGTACACGCAGGCGCTGCTCAATCGGATGGTCGTGAGCTATGACCCCGCCGACGAGCAAGCCCGGGCCACGGTCGCCTCATGGACGAAGGACCAGTGGGCCTCCGCCCTCGCCGAGCACCTCTCGCCCGCGAAGCTCTACGCCCTTGTCGTTGAACCGCGCGTCCGTTGATGGCGGCCGGCGTCACGGCGCGCGGTGCTCGGGCGACTCCCCCCGCAGCACCCGATCGACGTCCTTGACCACCCAGCTCATGTTCCGCTTCGCGAGCGTCGTCGCCGCGGCGATGTGCGGCGCGAGATGAACGTTGTCGATGCCGAGCAGCGGGTAATCGTCGCCGAACGGCTCGGGGTCATGGACATCGAAGAGCCCGATCGCCGACGGGTTCTCGCGGAAGAAGCCCGCGGCGGCCTCCGCATCGACGATCAGCCCCCGCGCCGCCGAGACGAAGATCACGCCGGGACGCATCGCCCCGAACGCCGCCGCGTCGACGAGCCCCCGGTTTGCCGGGCGATCGTCGACGTGCACAGTGAGCACGTCAGCCCGCGCGAAGAGTTCGTCCCGGGAGACCGGCTCCGCGCCCCATCGCTCGCTCGCGGGAATCTCGCGGATGTCGTTGTAGATGACGGGCATTTCGATCGCCTGGGCGATCCGAGCGACGCGCTGCCCGACGCGTCCCATCCCGTAGACGCCCATGGTCATCTCGCGGAGTTGCCGCGTCGCGAGCAGGTCGGCCCGTGTCGACTCCCACGCGCCCAGGTCCATCCCGCTGTGAACGAATGTGCGGGGCCGGGTGACGTCAAAGAGCAGCGCGAAGACGTACTCCGCGACCGCCGAGCTGTTGGCGCCGGGCGTGTGCACCACCTCGACGCCCCTGGCGCGGCAAGCGGGGATGTCGATGTTGTCGAGCGCCACCCCCGCTCGCCCGACGACCCGGACGCTCGGCATCGTCGCGAGGGCCGCCGCGTCGATCTGGGTGTAGGTGCGCACCACCAGCGCAACGGCCGCGGCACGGTCGTCCGCCGACACCTCCCCCAGGGGCGCCGCGATCACGCGGTACCCCCGTTCTTCGAGCCACACCCTTGCCTCGGGGTCGAGCGATTCGGTCTGGATGACGATCTGTGCCATGGTTCACCAGTATGTCGACCCCGGGTGGGTTTCCGCCAGTAGAGTCAGTTATGCAGAATCGAATCGCCTCATCGCTCCTCGCCGCCGCTCCCGCCGCCGCATTGGCGATCGCGCTCGCCCTCGCGTCGCTCCTCCCCCCGTCGATCGCGACGGCTCAGGAATCCCCGCCGACTGATCCGCAGCCCACGCCGCCCGGCGAGCCTGAGTCTGCGAACGAAAGCGGCTCCGCGAGCTCAATCCGGGAGATCCTCGACCAGATCAAGCAGCAGGCCGACCCCCTGCTCCGCTCGGGCCTCCGTGCCCAGGTGCTCCGCGCGACGCAGCGGGTCCTCAACATCGTCGTGATCGTGCCCGACGAGCGCGCCGCGGCCGAGGCGATCGGCGAGTGGAAGGGCCCGCTGCGGTTCCCCGTCCTCATCGACGACGGGTCGATCGAGTCGACGGAGAACATCGCGCGCTTCGTCCGAGCGTTCCGCCCCGAGCAAGTTCTGAGCTGGTCGCCCGCGCTCAAGCCATGGGGCGAGGACCGGTTCGCGGGCATCTCCGCGACCCTCGCGAAGACGCTCGGCTTCGGCGACACCGCGCCCACGAGCGCCGAGATGGTCGCGCGGCTCAAGAGCGAGAACATCGACCCGCTCGGCGTCGTCGTGATCGACCCCGACGATGAGGCGTGGATCGCGGGCCTCGCGCTCGCCGCGGGGCGCTTCCAGATCCTCGCCCGACACGAGAGCATGGGGAACGTGGACGGGAGCATGTCGATCGAGCAGGTGGCCGCGCTCTCGAAGGCCGCGTCCGACGCCGCGGACGCCGCGGGCGCCTCGTGGAGGGACATCGGCGACGACATCGACGCCGTGACGATCTGCATGAACACCCGGTCGAAGGTCGGCGTGACCAACCCCGAGGGACGCCGTGAGATGCTCGCGATGACCGACGCCGTCGGCCGCCGCGCCGACGCCCCCACCGAGCGGTGGGCGTTCACGGGCATGATCTT
>PAKY01000089.1 GCA_002706885.1 Phycisphaerae bacterium | reverse complement strand
GAACAGCGGCACCTTCACCGCAAACCCCGCCAGCATCGCGAACATCACCACCGCCTGCTGCCCGGGCGTCAGCGTCGTCGCCGCGTGCGCCGTCAGCGTCGCGATGTCGAGCGTGAACCCGTCCACGCCCGGCGCCCGCGAGACCGACACCACCGCGTAGATCAGCCCCGCCAATGCGATCAGCGAGCCCGTGAACGTGTACAGGAAGAACTTGATCGCCGCCCGACGACGGTTCGACGAGCCGAACTCGTTGATCACGATGAACATCGGCAGCAGCGTGAACTCGAACCCGATGTAGAACACCATCAGGTCGCGAGCCGCGAACACCGCCACCATGGCCGTCTGAAGGATTAGCAGCCACCCGTAGAACATCCGCTGCCGAGAGCGGATCGCCGTCCACGAGCCCAGCACGCAGATCGGCCCCAGGAGCGCCGTCAGCCCGATCAGGGCCATCGCCACGCCGTCAACGCCGAGGCTCAGCTTCAATCCGAACGCGGGAAGCCAGTCGATCGATGACTCCGCCTGGAAGCTCGGCGTCCGCCACACGAACTGCCCGAGCATCAGCGCCGCGATGTACAGGTTCACACCCGTCCCGCCCAGCGCCCACCACTTGCTCAGGCTCGAAGGGCGGATCATCACGCCGACCGCGAACACGAGCGGAACGACGAGCAGCGCCACCAGCAACGCCTCGAGCGACAGCGTCGTGACCAGCACGAACGCCGCGATCGACACCACCAGCGCGAACACCGCGTTGCGGCTGATCCCGCCCGGCGCGGCGGCCGTCTTGGCGGGGGCTGAGTCGGTCTTGTTCTCGTGCTCGTTCATGCGCCCGTTCGCTTCGGTTCAATCAATAGAGGATCAGGACCACGATCAGCAGGACCACCACGACGCCACCGATCATCCGCGTCGCGTACCCCTGGAGCAGACCGTTCTGCGTCGGACGCACCGCGCCCGCCACGACCCGCGGCAGACGACCCGCGTTGTCCACGAGCCCGATGTCCACCAGCCCCTTGTCGATCCAGTGGAAGATGTGGCTGATCATCCGCAGCGGCGTCACGATGATGAACCCGTAGAACTCGTCCACGAGCCACTTCCGCTCCGCCCACGTGCTCACGGGGCGGATCGCCCGCGAGATCGCGTCCATCTTCGGCGCCGAGCACTCGGTCCGACCCATGAAGTGGAAGAAGAACGCGATCCCGATGCTCACCAGCCCGACCACGCCGCTGATGTAGTACATCACCTTGTGCGGGTCCTGGTCGCCGAGGATCTTTCCAGCCTCCGCGTCCGCGTGGGCTGCCAGTCCCGCGGGCAGCGCCGCGTGGCCGTGCCCGTGGTCGTCGCCATGGGCATGACCGTGCTCATCATCGTGAGCGTGGTCGCCTGAGTGGTCATCCGCGTGATCGTCGTGCTGGAACGCGACCGTCTGGATCGCGTTCACACCGACCGGCGCCAGACCGTGGTCCTCGCCGTGATCGTCGTGATGCGCCCAGGGCAGCTCGCCAACGTTCGCCGAGCTCGCGTGGACCATCTTGCCCGTCCAGCCATGCTCGTCCCGGTTGATGAAGTACAGCCCCGTCGCGAGCAGCGAGCCGATCGTCAGCACCGTCAGCACGGTGTTAATCGCCCACCGAGGAGCGTGCGGGTGGAAGCCGCCGTGGCTCCCGTGCGCGTCCCCGTGCCCGTTCCCGTGGTCATGGGCGTGATCGTCGTGCCCGTGATCGTCGTCGCCGTGCAGTTCATCGCCCGGCTCGTAGATCGTCGGACCCACGAACACACGGAAGAACACGCGGAACGTGTAGTACGCCGTGAGCCCCGCCGTGAACAGCAGCACCCAGCCCGCAGCGCTCGAACCCCAGATCACCGAGTCGGGCGTGACGAACGCCTCAGCGAGGATCATGTCCTTGCTGAAGAACCCCGCCGTGAACGGGAAGCCCGAGAGGTTCAAGCACCCGATCAGCATCGCGATCGTCACGATCTTGAACCCCGGCACGCCCCACAGCCCGCTCAGCTTCCGCATGTCGAGCTGGCCCGCGAACCCGTGCATCACGGCGCCGCACGCAAGGAACAAGGTCGCCTTGAAGAACGCGTGCGTGAAGACGTGGAACACCCCGCCCGTCGACGCCAGGAACCCCAACCCCGCGAACATGTACCCGAGCTGCGACACCGTCGAGTAGCCCATGATCCGCTTGATGTCGTACTGGGCCATCGCGATCGTCGCCGCCCACAGCGCCGTGATCGTCCCCGACCAGGCCACGACCGTCAGCGCGATCAGGTCCGGATCAGCCAGGAACAGCGGCATCATCCGTGCCACCAGATACACGCCCGCCGTCACCATCGTCGCGGCATGGATCAGCGCGCTGACCGGCGTCGGGCCCTCCATCGCGTCCGGCAGCCAGACGTAGAAGAAGAGCTGCGCCGACTTGCCGAACGCGCCGCCGCACAGCAGCAGGGGGATGCCCCAGACCTGCCACGACTCGCTCAACGCCGCGCCCGTCCCCGTCTCGTTCGCCTGGATCATCGCGAACAGCGGCTCGAACTCGATCGTCCCGAACGTCGTGAACGTGAACAGCGTGCCGAGCAGCAGGCCGAGGTCACCGATCCGGTTGACGATGAACGCCTTCTTCGCCGCCGCGACCGCCGCTGGCCTGCGGTAGAAGTAGCCGATCAGCAGGTACGAACACAGCCCCACGCCCTCCCAGCCGAGGAAGAGCAGCAGCATGTTGTCCGCCATCACCAGGCACGACATGCTGAACACGAACAGGCAAAACGCGCCGAAGAACCGGCAGTAGTCCACGCCCACGTCGTGGTCCATGTACTCGCTCGCGTACAGCGCGATCGCCGAGCTCAAACCGGAAACGAACAGCATCCACAGGAGGCTCAGCCCGTCGAAGCGGAACCCGAAGTCCGCCATGAAGCTCGTGCCAACGGTGTCGCCCCAGTCGAAATCGAACCACCGGAACGCCGTCACGCTGATCACGCCGTGACCGTCCCACCCCATGAAGGCGAGAACGACCAAGGTAAAGCTCGTCAGGCAGCCCGCGACCGTCAGCCACGCCGGCAGCTTCGAACGGATCGCGAAGACCGCGAGCACGCCCACCATCGCCGCGCACAGGAACGGCACGAACGGGATGAGCATCACCCACCACGGGCCAGCCTCGCCATGGCCGCCAGCGCCGTGCGCAAGCGGCTCGGCCGACGCCGCGAGTGAGCTCGCCGCGGTGATCATCTCGGCGCCGGTCATCATCCCTTGAGCTCCGACCATTCCTCGCTCGACAGGCTCTCACGCCGCCTGAACAGCAGCACCACGAGCGCCAGCGCCATCGCCGCCTCCGCCGCCGCGATCGTCAGCACGAAGATCACGAACGTCTGTCCGTCGTAGTTCAGGTGGTACCGGCTGAACGCGATCAACGCGATCCCCGCCCCCTGGAACATCAATTCCGTGCACAGGAACATGATGATCAGGTTCCGCCGGCTCATGAAGCCGATCAGCCCGATCGCCATCATCGCCGCCGAAACGAAGAGGTAGTGCGAGAGCGTCAGCCCGCCCATCGGATCGGGAAAGCCGGATTGCCCCACGATCAACGCCGTGTCGATCAAGGCTCGACCTCCCCGCTGCTGACCGTCGAGTACGCGTCGCCCGCCAGGCGCCTCGCCTGACGCGCCTTCAACGCCTCCTCGATGTCCACCTGCTTGCGGGCCAGAACCGTCGCCCCGAGCATCGCCATCAGCAGGATCACGCCCGCGATCTCAATCGTCATCGGGTGCTGCCCGAGCAGGTTCAGACCGAGACCCTCAACGTTCGTCCCCTGGACGTCGTCGGGCCACAACTCATCGGGCACGCTCACCATCCGCACAGCGCTCGCGTCAACCACGCCGTCATCGCCCCGAGGCGACACGCCAACGAGCCGAGCCTCGACGTCGACGATCGCCCGCCGCCCCGCCCCGGTCTCGCGCGTCGCGATCTCGTCGTCCTCGCCCACGATCGGCGATCCATCCGGACCCTCGACCTCGCGGAGCGGGTCGAGCAGCATCCGCTCGATCTTCACGGGCTGCGACGCGAGCGTCGCCCCGGGCGTCTCGAGATACGGCGAACGCTCCAGGTCCGGCGCCCCCGTAAACAGCATCGTCGAGAGCAACGCGAGCATCGCGAAGCCCACGATCGAAGCCATCACCGGCTCGTTCGCCACCGCGTCGTAATCGCTCAGCCGCTCTTCGTCCTCCTCCGAGGGCGCCTGCGTCGCGAGCATGATCACGAACAGATAGGTAATCAGGATGGCGCCCGCGTAGATGATCACGAGGGCAAACGCCATAAATTCAGCGGAGAGCAAGACATACAGACCGCTCGACGACAGGATCGTCAGAATGAAGTACAGCGCCGCGTACACCGGCCGCGGGTGCGTGATCATCCGCAGCCCGCTCGCGATCGCAAGCCCCGCGAAGACGTAGAAGAAAAGGTTCGGCGCCTCGCCCACCGGGCCCGCCAGCGCGAGCATCCCGAGCAGCAGCCCACCGAACGCCACCGCGACCAGCAATCCGCCGATCGCCGCAATCCCGCCACGCCGCTTCGGCATCGCGAGCATGACACCAAGCGCGCCAACGCCCGTGGCGGCATACAGGATAAGCGGACTGACAACCTGCTCCACGCCGATCCCCTGGCCCCGCTCGTTCGTTCTCTTGCGGCAAGATCGAGCCCGGCCGTACCGCAACGTCCGTCGGGAGAGCGAGGATAGTGAGCCCCAACCCTACCGGCAAGCCACGGGCCGATTAGGATCGCCCCGTGCAGCCGTCTGACCCGACAGACATCCCGACCGCGGCCCCTCTCGAGGGGGTCGCGCGGTCGCGGCGTCGCCACATCCCCAACGCCCTGACCGCCGCTCGCGTCGTGCTCGCCGCCGTCCTCGTCGTCCTGCTCAGCTCAATCTCGAGCGACGCCTGGGCCGAAGCCGGCGCCCCGATCACCATGTCCGCCGCCCTCGCGATCTTCGTCCTCGCCGCCGTCACGGACGCCCTCGACGGCCACCTTGCCCGGAAGTGGGGGGTCGTATCCGCCTTCGGCCGCGTCATGGACCCCTTCGCCGACAAACTGCTCGTCCTCGGCGCCCTCGTCCTCCTCGCCGGCCCTGCATTCGTCCACGATGGCCGCTCCCTCAGCGGCGTCGCCCCGTGGATGGTCGTCGTCGTCCTCGGCCGCGACCTCCTCGTCACCAGCATCCGAGGCCTTTATGAGGCCAGAGGCGTCGATTTCTCCGCCGGTTTCGCCGGCAAGTTGAAGATGATCGTGCAGTCCGTCGCCATCCCCGTCATACTTCTCGCCCTGGCGCTCCATCAGCCGATGGGGTCCGCTTCGGTCGTCACGGCGCGGGTCGCGGCGTGGTCAGTGGTGTTGGTAACGGCCTGGTCCGCGGCGCCCTACGTCCGGCGCGCCATCCGAGCCGAGCGAGGGCTTCGAGCATGAGCATGGGATACGACGGCCCCTCGCGGCTGCGCATGGCCACCGTCACGACATTCGGCCTCGGCCACCAACGACCCTTCCCCGGCACATGGGGGTCACTTCCGCCCATCGCTGTCATGGCCCTCCTCCTCGCCCTCGAGGTCGACGCAACGACCACGACCCTCGTTATGGCCGCGGGCGTCGTCCTCTTCACCGCCGCCTGTGTCGCCTTCGGCGACGAGGCCGAGGCCCGCTTCCGCCGCAAGGACCCCTCCCAGGTCGTCGCCGACGAAACCGCGGGCCAGTGCGTCGCGCTCCTCTTCTTCCCCATCCATCACCCCCGCGTCGCCGCCCTCCTCCTCGCCTCCTTCGTCCTCTTCCGACTCTTCGCCATCATCAAGCCCCCGCCAGTGCGCCAGATGCAGGCCCTCCCTGGCGGACCCGGCATCGTCATCGACGACCTCCTCGCCGGCCTCATGGCCCTCATCTGCGTCCAGTTCCTAGCGATCCTGATCTAAACAGTCTTCTACAAGCCCCTGGCGCAAGCCTGGGGCAACCCAACCCAACCGTCCAATCACTCCGCCCCCTCCCAGCGCTTGTAACCCCCTCCATCTCATGTAAGCTCCAACCCGGAGCCCACCCATGAACCGAGCCGAATCCGTCGACGCCTACATCGCCGCACACGACCAATGGGCCGACGCGCTCACCAAGCTCCGCGAGGTCCTCACCTCCACCGAGCTCGAGGAAACCATCAAGTGGGGCGCCCCGTGCTACACGCTTGACGGCAAGAACGTCATCGGCCTCACGGCGTTCAAGAACCACGCCGCCCTCTGGTTCCACCAGGGCGCTCTGCTCAGCGATCCCGACGCCGTCCTCCTGAACGCGCAGGAAGGCAAGACCAAGGCCCAGCGCCAGTGGCGGTTCACCTCGGCCAAGGACATCAAGAAGACGCGCGTGAAGGCCTACGTCAAGGAAGCGATCGAGCTCCAACGCGCCGGCGCCGAGATCAAGCCCGACCGCGACAAGCCCATCCTCATCCCCGCCGAACTCAAGGCCGCCTTCAAGGAACACCCCGCGGCCCGCAAGGCCTTCGACGCCATGTCAAAGAGCTGCCGCCGCGAATACGCCGATCACGTCGCCGAAGCCAAACGCGAAGACACCCGCCTCCGCCGCGCCGCCAAGATCATCCCCATGATCGAATCAGGCGCCGGCCTCAACGACAAATATCGATAGCCCTACAAGCCCCTGGCGCAAGCCTGGGGCAAACCAACGCAAGCGCCCCAACACACCCCAGTCTCGCGTCCACGACTCGCAACCCTACCGCCGCCGCCGCGAAACCCTCTCCCCATCATCCTCGAGCTTCGGGCTCCCCCAGGTATTGTCCCGCGGATCAATATCCGGGAACACACCCTTCGGATCGATCTGAACCCCGCGGACCTTCTTCCCCTCAACATCAATCACCGCGCGCCACCGATTCGTCGACGCCCACGCCTCGACGGGCATCTCGTAGTCCCGCGTCGTTCCGTCCTCGAACGTCACGCGGTAGGGCACCGGGAACACCACGTCCCCCTTGTTCACAATCTCGACGTACGCGCTCCGCCCGTCCTCGGCCGACTCAGCGCTCGCGACCGCGAAGTCGAGCGCGCCCGACCCATCGATCCACCCGCGCCACCACCACGTCAGGTCCACGCCCGCGCCGTCCTGCATCGACCGCAGGAAGTCAGCCGGCTGCGGGCTCTTGAACGCCCACCGATCGACATATCCGCGGAACGCCCGATCGAACCGCTCCTGCCCGAGCACCAACTCACGCAGCAGGTAGAGGCCCAGCGCCGTCTTCCGATAGTTCAACGCCCCACGCCAACGACGCCACTGGTAGTCCGGCGCCAGGTTGATCGGCTGCGGGTTCTCCGCCAGCATCGTCTCGAGCGTCTGACGCACATGCCGCGAAACGTCCGGCTCGCGTTGCCACCACGCGGCGCCGCTGTAGATGTTGATGAACGTGTTGAACCCCTCGTCCTGCCACATGTACCGCCGCTCGTCGGAGTTCACGAGCATCGGGAACCAGTTGTGCCCGACCTCGTGGTCCGTCACCCCGAACAGCCCGCGCTCGCTCGTCCGAGCGCCGCAGAACACGATCATCGGGTACTCCATACCACCCTCGGGCCCATTCACGTTCGTCATGACCGGGTACGGATACGGATAGATGAACTCGGAATAGAACTCGATCGAGTGCTTCACATACCGCGTGCTCCCCGCGGGCCCGACTTCCCCCTCGTGCTCCGGGTTCCACACCCCGTCGCGATCCGTGTGCGCCTCGATCGGATAGATGCTCTGGCACAGCACGCGACGCTCCGTCCCGTCGCGGTCGGTCACGTCCGCCCCGCAGGCGTCCCAGATGAACGCGTCGCTCGCCGCGAACGCGAACGTCCGCACGTCCTCCGCTTCCCACCTGTACGTCCGCGGTCCGTTCTGAAGCTCGATTTCGTCGACCTCGTCAGGGCGGATGATGTAGATCGGCTCGTCGCTCGCGAGCGCCCGATCGAGCCGCTCACGCGTCCGCTCATCGAGCGCCTGGCCCGGATTCTGAAGCTCGCCCGTGCCGATGACCGTGTAGCTTGGCGGCACGGTGATGTTCACCTCGTAGTCGCCGAAGTCCGTGTAGAACTCGCCCGTCCCGAGGTACGGCAGCGTGTTCCACCCGTTCACGTCGTCGTACTTGCAGATGTGCGGGAACCACTGCGCAAACTCGAAGATCTTCCCCTGCTCGACCTCCTCCATACCCATCCGTCGCAGGTACGGCGGCACCGGAAAGCTCCAGTCCAGCTCATAGACGAACGTCTCTCCCGCCTCGATCGGCTCGGGCAGCTCCACCCGCATCAGCGTGTCATGGATGTGCCGCTCGAGCTCCTCGCCGCCCGATCGAACGCCCTCGATCGTGTACCCGCCCGGGAACGTCGGGCGACCACGCAGCACCCCGCCAGGCACGTGCGACCGCGATCCGAGGCTCTCCGGGCTGAACAGGTTCTGCTCGAGCTGAATCCAGATGTAGTCGAGCTCATGCGGACTGTTGTTGTGATAGGTGACCTCCATCCGCCCCGAGAGCGAATCCGTCTCCGTGTCCAACAACACGTCCATCTTGTAGTCCGCCCGCTGCTGCCAGTACCCGGGACCGGGCGCCCCGCTCCCCAGCCGCTCGTTCGTCGGCGCGGGCAGCATCAAGGCGCTGAACAACGACTCGCTCGAAGCCCCCGCCCCTCGCCGATCCGCCTCGTTCACCGGCCCGTACCGAAGCGCCACGCTGTAGTCGTCCGTCGGATCGTCGTTGAGCGCCGCCGGATCCATCGCCCGCTCGTTGTCCGCGGCGCACCCCGCAAGAAACATCGAACCGAGCGGAGCGAGAACGAACAGCGGAACGAGCAATGTGGATGGACGCATGCGCAGAACTCTCCATGCAAACGGGTTGGACAAACGCAGCGCCATGCTACACGCACGCCCCCCATCCGTGGTCTTCATGTTCAACCACGCCCGTTCCGCTAGTGTGAACCCATGCGCACACCCCTCAAAGCGTGCTGCTTCCTCGCCGCGTCGCTCCTCATCACGCGCAGCGCGTCCGCGCAGCAGGACCCCCCGAGCGCCGAGCAACAGGGTGAACCCTCTGACGTCGATCGCCTCGTCATCGGCACCCGCGTCGCGCCGCCCTTCGTGACAAGAGGCGACGCAGAGGCCTACGACGGCCTCGCCATCGACCTGCTCGACGAGATCGCCGCCAACATCGGTTTCGAGTACGAAGTGCGCGAGTACGAGCTCGCCGAACTCCTCGACGCTGCCGCCTCGGGCGAGATCGACATGGCCGTCGGCGCCATCACCGTCACCGCCGAACGCGAAGAGCGCGTCGACTTCACCCACCCCTACTACGCGACCAGTCTCGCCATCGCCGTCGAAGAAACGGGCGGCATCTCATGGCTCGCCGCGATCAAGCAGCTCTTCTCGCCGCAGTTCATCTCCGCCGTCGGCGCCCTCGCCCTCGTCCTCCTCGTCGCCGGACTGCTCGTCTGGGTCGCGGAACGCAAGCACAACGCCGAGCAGTTCGGCCGAGGCGCCAAGGGCATCGGCGCCGCCTTCTGGTGGTCCGCCGTCACCATGACCACCGTCGGCTACGGCGACAAGGCCCCCGTCACCATCGGCGGCCGCATCGTCGCCCTCGTCTGGATGTTCGCGAGCATCATCATCATCTCCGGCTTCACCGCCGCCATCGCCACGAGCCTCACCGTCTCCAGCCTCGGCCGCGGCATCCAGGCCCCGGACGATCTGAAAGGCAAACGCGTCGGTGTCCTCGCCGGCGCCGCCAGCGCCTCCGCCCTCAAAGACCTCGGCGCCAAGACCTCGTCATTCGAGAGCGGCGAGGCCCTCCTCACCGCCCTCGGCGAGAAGAAGATCGACGCCGTCGTCCACGACGAACCCGTCCTCCGCTGGTGGCGAGCCACGCTCGACGTCGACACCGCCGCCGCCGTCCTTCCCGAGACCTTCCAACCCCAGGACTACGCCTTCGCCCTCCCCCCCGAGAGCCCCCTCCGCGAACAGATCAACCTCGCCATCCTCAACGTCATCGCCAGCGACGACTGGAAGACCCTCGTCGAAGACGCCCTCAACACCCGCCACTAACCAACACTCCGCCGTGCCATCCCCACCCCGGCGTTCTATCCCCACCCCGGCGTCCCGTACCCACTCCGGTGTGCCATGCCCACGCGCAGCGCGGGCATGCCGCCCCCACACCAAGTCACCAACCACCCGCCCCCTCCGTTACCATCTCTACATGCCCCCGCGTCTCCACCTCCTCACCCTCGCCGCCCTCACCACAACCGCCCTCGCCCAGGACGCCAACCTCCTCGCCGGCCCCTCCGTCGGCGAGAAGACCACCCACACCCTCGTCTCCACCGACATGTCGGGCGAGTTCCAACGCCTCGACGCCCGCCCCGAAGAAGCCGCCCTCCGCCTCCTCGATCTCGATCACCACGAGCGCGAGCGAGCAATGGAGATCATCAACGAACGCCGCCTCCGCCTCGCGATGATGCTCATCGACGAGGTCGAGACCGTCCGCCGCATCGAGGACCTCCGCAAGAACGACAAGGGCGCCGACGCCCGCCGCCTCCTCCGCGAACTCTGGGAACGCTTCGACCGAACCGAACGCCGCGACCCCCTCTACGCCCCGATCGCGGAGAACCTCCCCACGCTCCAGCAGCGCCGCCTCCGCGAACTCATCGACGAGTACTGGGAAGCATGGGTCCTCTGGGCCGACCGCGGCCGCGGCGAAAAGGCCGGCCGCGGCAAGCAGGGCGACCGCGTCAGAGACCGATTGGCATTCCAACTCTTCGAACGCGAGGTCAACCGCGCCTACGAACGCTCACTCCGCCACTACCGCGAAGCCCTCGAAGACATCAACGAAGCCGTCGACCCCACCCGCGCCCAGCGTGAGAACATCCGCGAACACGTCATCGCCCACCTGCGCGACACCAGACTCGAAGCCACACCCGAGCAACGCCGCGAAGCGATGCTCGAGATCTACCGAATGCTCGACGACACCCGCCAGGAAAAACTCTTCGTCCACATGCTCAAACAAGCGGCGCCCGACTGACGAGCTGTCCCGGGCCACGCTCCCTCCGGTGTGCCATGCCCACGCGAAGCGCGGGCATGCGCCCCAACGCCTTACCTACGGCGTCCCTCACGAACACCCCGCCCCAAAGAGCTGGAGGAACGCGATGACGTCGCCGATTTCGAAGACGCCCGCGGGCGGGGCGTAGTCGACGGTTGGGTTGTTCATCGAGAACCGCTGGAGGAACTCGATCACGTCGGCGATGTCGAGTGTCGTGAACGGGGGCGCGAGGTCGGCGGTGGAGCACGGGGTTGGGCCCGCGCCGAGGACGGGGAGGCTTTCGTGGTGGTCGTGGAGCTCGGTGGTGAGCATGCAGTCGGGGGTCAGGCTCACGCCGTCGGCGAAGCTCGGGTCGTCGCGGAAGTTGAGGTCGAGGTTGGCCCAATCGTTGTACCCGTGGAGCGTCTCGTGGCGCGCGGGGCTCTCGGCGAACGTGTCCCACGCGCGGGTAAGGTCGTGGGTGTAGGGCGCGTTCACGGGCGCGGGGGTTGAGAGGCCGTTCCAGATGATCGTCTCGCCGACGAACGCGCGGCGGATGCCGCTGGTCTCGGCGCCATCGCCCCAGACGATCTCGCGGTCGGCGTACTTCTGCGGCATGGGGCGCTCGGGGGTGAAGCCGAGGGGGTTGACGTCGATGAGCGCCGCCTCGTTGATGGACGCGAACTGGAAGCACGAGTAGTCGAGTTCCCACTGACTCGCGAAGCTCGAGTTCGGTGTCTGCCAGATGTAGTTCATGACGCTGAGATAGTTGGGCTTGTAGTTGACGCCGTCGCCGCCCCCGTGGTCGAGGCCGAGGGTGTGGCCGAGCTCGTGCATGAACGTGCCGGCCTGCTCGTCGGGCGTGCCGCCGAAGCCGCCTGCGCCGTCTTCCCATGCGCCGAGGGTGACCATGAAGTCGTTGCCCGGGAACTCGCCGAGGCCGCTCGAGGTCGAGCCCTCGTAGGTGTTGGCGAAGATGCAGTAGCGGAAGACCTGGCGGCGTGCCTGGAGGATCGCGGTGGCGTTCGTCGCGACGCGTTCGGCGGGCGTGCCGAAGTGGTTCATCTTGTCGGCCTGGAACTCAACAAACGCGTTGGGGTAGTCGCGGAGGGTGAGGTTGGTTTCGTCGAGCATCGCGTGCAGCGTGACGCCTGTCGTGCCGTCGGGGTTCTCGATGGGCGCGTTCGCGAAGGCGGCTTCGACGCGGGAGAGGACGTTGGGCGCGGGCGCTCGCGAGGTCATCGTGTCGACCTCGACGAAGATGTCCTGGCGCTGGGGGTTAGCGCCCATCGCGGGGAGGTCGAGCTCGGGCTGGCCGTCGAGATCGATGTCGACGCCGTAGGTTTCCCAGCAGTCGGGGATCGCGTCGCCGTCGGTGTCGGTGGTGACGCTCTGGCCGAGCTGGCTCGGGGGGAGCTGGGTGATCCAGCCTTCGGAGCTTCCGGGGACACCCGATCTCTGGCCCGTGCCGATGACGACGCCGCAGTCGTTGATCCCGAGGCAGCGTTCGAGGTCGATCCATTCGGAGCTGTCGACGCGGTCGATGACGCGGAAGCCGAACTGGCTGCCCGCGGGCCAGGCGATGGCGTCTTGTCCGGAGCCGTTGGAGTTGCCGAAGCCGACGACGTCGCCTCGGCTGTTGATGGCTTCGCCGCCTCCGGAGCGGTAGCCCGGGGGCATGAAGAGCTTGGTCATGGTCTCGGTGTCGGGGTCCCAGCGGAAGGGGAAGAACTGGCCCGTCGCGTCTTCGGCGCGGCCCGTGACGACGCCCGACTCGTTGATGTCGAGCGCGAACGCTTCGTCGCCTCCGAGGGTTCCGAGGTCGCGCCAGGCGCCGTTCTGTCGGACGTAGGCGCGGCGGATATTGGGGCCTGACTGGATGCGTCCGGTGGCCACCATGTCACCCGCGTTGTTGACGCCTCCGATGGTGAAGAAGACGAGGGCGTTGTCGCCGGCGTCGGTCCAGACGCCGTCGATCCAGAGCGTGGGGCGCACGGTGGCGAGGTTGCCCGGGACGCCTGAGCCGCCCTGCCATCCCGCGATGATGCGCCCGTCGGGGCTGATGCTCGAAACGAACGACGTCGTGGTCGGCTGTTCGAAGGGGCCGTGGGAGAGGATGGTGATCTCATCGCTCATGGGGGCGGCGAACGCGACGTAGTTGCGGTTGACGACGGAGCCGCCTTCGCTCGCGACGAAGGCGGTTCCGGCGATGGCGCCCGTGTCGGCGATGGCGCGGGCGAAGGCGGAGTCGAAGCCTTCGGGGATCGGGAGGACGGCGACGCCTTCACCGCCGAACGGGGCGGTCCAGCGTTCGAAGCTGTCCGAGCCGGATCGGCCTGTGGCTTCTCCGAAGTTGTTGACGCCTCCGATGGCGGTGGAGTTGAAGGGTCCGAGGTCGTGGTCGCCGAGTTCGAAGATGGGGGGTTGGCCCGCGAGCGCTTGGGTCGATTGGGCGATCGTCAGCGTGGCGACAGCGAGGAACGTGGGCGTCCAGCGGTTCATGGCGAGGCTCCGTTCGGGCGGCGTTGTGGGCTTTCCGAATTTACGCCGAGGGGGCGGGCCGGGCCAAGGGAAATGCTGGTATGTCGCGGTTTGGTTCGCGATCTGGTTGTTGTCGCGTGTCTGTGCGCGAAGTTGGGTTGGATTTTGGGGGAGGGGGAACCGGGGGGCGGGGCTGGGGCTTGCGGAGATGCGAGCCCAGGGACTGGGGTCCCTTCTAAGTGGTTCACAGTCAACGTGGGGTCGAATCGGACCACTTGGCCGGCCTCGTCACGGCTTGGCCGACACCGGTGCTTACGACCTCGGGAAGCTGACATCGCTTTAGCATTGCACTGTTGATGTGAAGCGGGTCGGGCGCAACTCTGATCAGGGCCTTTGGCTTCCGCTTCGGCGGGAGAAAGAGCAGAACCGACACGCCGGGGCATTCCGCCCGCACAGTCTCGACCGGCGGAATGTGGTCGCTGTCGCCACCGATCAGCACGAGGACGTCGGCACGTCCGGCCATTGCGTCAGCAACCATCAGGGCAGCGATGCGAGAGTCTGTTTGCTTCTCTTCGTACCGGGAGATTCGCTGTCCGCACTTGCAGTGCCGATGATTCTTCTGGTGGTATCCCTCATGAATTGTCAGGTGAGGGAAGGTTCGTATCGCTGCCCAATAATCATGCTGTCTTCGCCATTTGTCTTGGTTTCCCCTAACTGAAGCCGTACAATAATGTATAGTCGATATCTCTTGGTTGGGCGTGAGGATTTCAGAGCATAAAGCATGGATATCCAGCCACAGATATTTTCGGCCAGTCTCATCCCGAACACCGCAGTAGAGGTTGTAGCCATCGACGTAGAATGCGACTTTTTGCGGCAAACCGGGCTCCATTCTGCACACGACAGCCGAATATACCGTATAATACTGTGATCAAACCACACCGGGACCACGGTCCCGGCCCAACAGCCCCCTTATGAAGGGGGTTGTTCATTTTTGGAAGGGTACGTGTCGGCGAGTCCGCAGCTCGACCCCGCCTGCGTCGCCCCAAGCGATAAACCGACGCCACTATCTCAATCGACCGGGGTAGCCGTCGGCGTTCAGATCGGCGGTGGCGAGGGCGATGGGGCGTTCGCCGGCCGGGAACACGGCGGGTTCGAAGATCGGCTGCGCGGAAGCGCAGAGGGTGGCGCCGGAGATCGCGGCGATCGTCACGGCGCAGGATCGGTTGCCTCTGTCTTGCGCCATGGTCGATCTCCCGGCTGGTCCCCCGCTCGCGGCGAGACTATTTGAGGGCGTGGGGGTCGTCAATGCTCGCCCGGTTGAATGGCGAGTTGGGGGGTTTGTGACGCGGTGCGGTGGGGGTCGGCGGGGGGATCGGAGCCCAGGGACTGGGGTCCCTGGGCTTTCGGGGAGGGGCTTAGAGGGGCTCAGGGGCAGCCGGCGCCGAAGAGTTGGAGGAAGGTGACGACGTCGGCGATGTCGAGGGTTCCCATGGGGGTGGCGAGGTCGGCCGTCGGGTCGCTTGCGCCGAAGAGTTGGAGGAAGGCGACGACGTCGGCGATGTCGAGGGTTCCCGAGGGGCTGGCGAGGTCGGCGGGGGAGCAGGGGGGGATGACGACGGCGACGTTCTCGATGACGATCGAGGTCGGGTTGTAGACGACGTCGTATTCGAGGTCTGCGGTGCGCACGTTGATGGCGCGGTTGGCGCCCGGCTCGGGGACGGCGTTGAGGAAGTGGTCGCCGAAGGCGGCGGTAATGAACTCGGCTTCGACGATCGTGAAGACCTCGGATCCGTCGGGCTCGAATTCGCCGACGCGTTCGAGCTCGATGGTTCCGCCGACGTCGTAGACGCCCGTGCAGGTGAGCTTGCCGGCGATGGCGCCGATGGGGACGCGGAGGACGGCGGGGTCGTCGTTTCGGATGTAGGCGGTGTCGATGACGAGGCCGTCGTCGTCGGCCTTGGGGTCGACGGCGGTCGGAGCGATCAAGCCTCGGTTGGCGATGGCGGCGGCGTTGACCTCGAGCGTGCCGGCGCCCGAGATGCGGACGGTGTCGGCCTTCATGATCGGTTCGCCGTCGGGGAGGCTGAGTGTGCCTTCGGTGATCTCGATGGCGCCTTGGTTCTCGAAGCGCCAGTTGATGGAGGTGGTGGAGGAGCCGACCTTGCGGATGGTGGCGCCCGGTTCGTTGATCAGGAAGTCGTCGTCATCGCCGTTGCTGAAGGGCGTGCCGTTGGGGAGTTCGAGCATCGCGCCGGCGGCGTTGCGCCATGTTCCTGCGCGGTTGAAGCGGCCGTCGAAGCTGGTAGAGAAGAGTGTGACGTCACCCTCGTTGATGATCTCGGTATCGAGCGTGCCTCCGGAGAGACGGAGAGCGCCTGTAAGCCGGAGGGCGCCGGGGCCGTCGATGGAGCCGAGTTCGAGGGCGCCGTCACCGTCGATTGCGGCGGTGAGGTCGTGATCGAAGCTGATGTTCGAGAGACGGAGCGTGCCGTCGCCCGTGATCGAGACCGTGTCGGCGTCCGGCGTCAGGAAGACGCCCGAGAGGTTCAGTTCCGCGCCGGCGGGCACGAGGGCGGTGATGGGTGAGCGGACGGTTGGGCCCGAGAGGCGGAGCGTTCCCTCCGTGACGTCGATGACGCCGTTGCTCTCAATGTCCCAATCGATAGCGGTGTTGGAGGAGCCGACCTTGCGGATGGTGGCGCCGGGTTCGTTGATGAGGAGGTCGTCGCCGTCGCTGTTGCTGAAGGGCGAGCCGTTGGGGAGTTCGAGCGTTGCGCCGTTGGCGTTTCGCCATGTCCCGGCGTTTCCAAAGCGGCCGTCGAAGCTCGTGGAGAAGAGCGTGACGTCGCCTTCGTTGACGATCTCGGTATCGAGCGTGCCTCCCGAGACACGGAGCGCGCCTGTGAGTCGGAGGGCGCCCGGGCCGTTGATGGATCCGAGTTCGAGGGCTCCGTCGCCGTCGATCGCGGCTGTGACGTCGTGATCGAAGCTGATGTTCGTGAGGCGGAGCCTGCCGTCGCCCGTGATCGAGATCGCGTCGGCGTCCGGCGTCAGGAAGACGCCTGAGAGGTTCAGTTCCGCGTCGGCGGGCACGAGGGCGGTGATGGGTGAGCGGACGGTCGGGCCCGATAGGCGGAGTGTGCCCTCGGTGACGTCGATGACGCCGTTGCTCGCGAAGTCCCAATCGAGGGCGGTGTTGGAGGAGCCGACCTTGCGGATGGTGGCGCCGGCTTCGTTGACGAGGAGGTCGTCGCCGTCGCTGTTGCTGAAGGGTGATCCGTTGGGGATTTCGAGCGTGGAGCCCGGGAGGTTGCGCCACGTCCCGGTGTTTCCGAATCGGCCGTCGAAGCTCGCGGAAACGAGGGTGACGTCGCCGGCGTTGCGGACCTCGGTGTTGAGCGTGCCACCAGAGACGCGGACCGGACCGTTCAGGCGCAGGGCGCCGGGTCCGTTGACATCGCCGAGCATGAGCTCGCCGTCGCCTGTGATGGACGCGTCGACGACGGCCGAGCCGAGGTTCGTCGTCGAGAGCCTGAGTTGGGCGCCGGCGGGGGCGATGGCGTGGAGCGAGCCGGTGAGGACGATGGAGGAGAAGGTGAGCGTTCCCTCGGTGATGTCGAGCGTGCCCGCGTTGTCCATGTCCCAGTCGATGGTGGTGGTGGACGTATCGACCTTGCGGATCGTGGCGCCTGCTTCGTTGATAAGGGAGTCATCGCCGTCGCCGATGCTGAAGGGCGAGCCGTTTGGGAGTTCGAGTGTGGACCCCGGGGCGTTGCGCCAGGTCCCGGCGTTGCCGAAGCGGCCGTCGAAGCCGGATCTGAGGCTGATGTCGCCGGTGTTCAGGACCTCGGTGTCGATGATGCCGCCGCTGACGTTGATCGGACCGATGAGGCGCAGTTGGCCCGGGCCGCTGACGTTGCTCAGTGCGAGGACGCCATCGCCGTCGACGGTCGCGTCGACATCGGAGCCGAGCGAGGTAGAAGACAGGCGGAACTCGGCGTCGGTCGGGGCGATGATATTGAGGGCGCCCGTCAGCACGACGGATGGGAGGGTGAGCGTGCCTTCGGTCACCTCGATGGTTCCGGCGTTGTCGAGATCCCATCCGATGGAGGTGTTGGAGGTTTCGACCTTGCGGATGGTGGCGCCCGGTTCGTTGATCACGAGGTCGTCACCGTCGCCGCTGCTGAACTGGATGCCGTTGGGGAGTTCGAGCGTGGCGCCCGCGAGGTTGCGCAGGGTGGTGTTGGCTCCGAAGCGGCCGTCGAGCGAGAGCGATGAGCCGTCGAAGTCGCCGTCGTTCAGGATCTCGTTCACGCCTGCGCCGGTGAAGATCGAACCGGTGACGGCGGAGGCGCCGCGGAGGATGAGGCGGCCGCTGCCGGCGCTGGCGCCGATCGTGAGATTGCCGTCCCAGACGGCATTGACGAGTTCGAGGGTGGCAACGCCCGCGGGGGGGAAGTTGGTTGGCGCCGTTCCGATGAGCGCGGACGGGCAGGTGTAGGTTGCGCCGACGACGCTCAGCGTGATGTCGGTCCCGGTGGCCATGGTGAGCGACGGTGACGAATAGTCGCTCATGAGCGTCGCGTCGCCGGTGGGCAGGATGAAGCCTTGTGACTCGCCGTTGAAGAACTGTTCGACCGGTCCGAAGTAGATGGGCAGGTCCGTTGTCGGTCCGCTGACGAGCCCGCAGTTGAGCCAGTTGGCGCTGTCGAGGAAGTCGCCCGAGCCGAACCAGTTCCAGCCCGCGATGCTGCATGAGAAGTCGCCCGCGTTCGCGAGCGAGACGGCGGCGCCGGCGATGGCGGCGAGGGCCACGCGGGATCGGTTCACGGTCTTCATGTGTTTCTCCCCTTCTTTCTCCGGGAAGACCCTACATGAAGACTTATGTGGCGGTCAAGGAAGAAAGATCAGGCTTCGTCAGCCTTGGCGATCTGCCATTCCTCGAGTTCGATGGGGGCCTGGCGACCGAAGATGGTGACGAGGACGCGGACGAGGCCCTTCTCGGGGAGGAGCTCGTCGACGGTGCCTTCGTAGTTCTCGAAGGGGCCTTCCTTGATGGTGACGGCCTCGCCCTTCTCGAAGGTGAGCTTGACGATGGGTTCCTCGTCGGGGCGCTTCGAGTCGCGGAGCATCTTCTCGACCTCGTGCTCCTTCATGGGAGCGGGGCGGCCCGAGGTGCCGACGAAGTCGCCGACGCCCGTGGTCTCCTTGACGAGGAAGAAGATGTCCTGGGGGATGCGGCCGTCGTCTTCGAGGCGCATTTCTACGAAGACGTAGCCCGGGTAGAGCTTGGTCTCGGTGATCTTCTGCTTGCCGCCCTTGATGGTCTTGGTCTTCTCGGTGGGGACGAGGATGCGGCCGATGAGATGCTGCATGCCCTCGATCTGGACCTTGCGGAGGAGAGTCTGCTGGACGCTTGACTCCTTGTTGGACGCGACGCGGAGGACGAACCAGTCCATGCCCTCCTGCTTGAGGGTGTCGGTGTCGTCGAGGATGTCGACCTTCTCGTTGGGTCGGCCGTCCATGGCGTCGGAGGAGACGTCGGCGGGCTCGGGGGGGGGGGCGGCTTCCTGACCGTCGGCCTGTCCATCGCTCTGGGCGTCGTCGGTCGTGGTGACCTCGACGGGTTCGGCGGGGGCGTCGGTGTGGCTCGCGTTGTGCTCGTTCTGGTCGGCGGACATGGTTGCCGGTCTCCGTGCGCGTACGCGTTTGGCCCGCGGGGACTGGTTGCGGGCGTGTGCGCCACTTGGGGCGCCGTTTGGGGCGGTTGTTCGATCAGGTTTCGAGGACGCCGATGGCGTCGAAGGTCTGCTGGAAGCCGAGGTCGATGATCCAGAGGATGGCGGCGATGAGGAAGGCCGCGACGATGACGACGATGGTGGAGCCGCGGATTTCGCGGGGCGTGGACCAGTTGACCTTGCGCATCTCGCCGTCGGTGGCGATGAGGAACTCGCAGCTCTTGGGGTTGGCGCCGACGAACCAGTAGAGGGCGACGGCGCCGATGAGGATGATGGCGCCCGCGACGGCGGCCTGGAGGTAGACGGGGGGGAAGACGCGGTGGGTGTCGAAGGACTCGACGCGGGCGGCGTAGGGGGCGCCCGCGGCGCCGGCGAGGCGCTTGACGCTCGTGACGTCGGCGTCTTCGTTCGCGGGGGCGATGGATCCGAGGCGGACGCGGGCGTCTTCGGTGTTGATCTGCTCGACGTTCTCGATGACGCCCGTGCCGATGGTGACGTAGGTGTCGGAGCCGTCGAGGCTGAGGTCGCGGAGTTCGAGTGTCTGGCCCGGGGCGATATCGCCCGCGGCGTTGCTGACGCGGTAGGTGTAGGCGGCGACGGGGAGGTCGAACGCTCCCGCCTGCGCCCATCCCCACGCGGCGGCGGCGAGGACGAGGACGCCGAAGAAGACCGCGGAGAGGGCGCGGACCCAGTAGCCTTGGCCGGCCTTGTAGATGACTGCGCTCATGGGTGGGTCTCCCGTCGCCCCATCGGTACCTCATCCCGTGATTGGGAATCGGGGGCGGGGTCGTCCGAAGCACGCCAGAGAGGACTCGAACCCCTGACCGGTGGATTTGGAATCCACTGCTCTACCAACTGAGCTACTGGCGTAGGGCGGCTGCGCCGCTGGAGATCGGGGATCGGCGACTGGCGATCGGGGCGTCGTGATGGACGCGTCTGATCGCCGATGGCCGGTCCCCGGTGGCCTCTTACTTCCTCTTGATCTTGTGGAGGGTGTGCTTGCGGAGGCGGGGGCAGTACTTGTTCATGCCCTCCTTGAGCTTGTCCGTGATACCGCCCTTGACGTTGATCGTCGTGCGGTAGTTGAGGTCGCCGGATTCCGTGCACTGGAGCCACACGTATTCGCGGGCCAGGGATTTCTTCTTCGCCATGATCGGCTCCCGATTCCGCGGGGTCTGCCCGCTTGCCTTGAAAGCGCCGCCTCCGGTGTCCCGGGGGCGGCGGTTGGTTGGTCAGCTATCGATTACTCGATGATGGCCGTGACGGTGCCGGAGCCGATGGTGCGGCCGCCCTCGCGGACAGCGAAGCGGAGGCCGTCTTCCATGGCGACGGGCTTGCCCATGAGGTCGACCTCGACCTCGACGTTGTCGCCCGGCATGCACATCTCGGCGCCGCCGAGGAGGTTGACGGTGCCGGTGACGTCGGTGGTGCGGAAGTAGAACTGGGGGCGGTAGCCGTTGAAGAACGGGGTGTGGCGGCCGCCCTCGTCCTTGCTCAGGACGTAGATCTGGCCCTTGAACTTGGTGTGGGGCTTGATCGAGCCGGGCTTGCAGATGACCTGGCCACGCTCGATCTCTTCCTTTTCGACGCCGCGGAGGAGGGCGCCGACGTTGTCGCCGGCCTGGCCTTCGTCGAGGGTCTTGTTGAACATCTCGACGCCCGTGATGGTCGTGTTGGTGCTCTTCTCCTTGAGGCCGACGATCTCGGCGGCGTCGCCGACCTTGACGACGCCACGCTCGATACGGCCCGTGGCGACGGTGCCTCGGCCCTTGATCGAGAAGACGTCCTCGACGGACATGAGGAAGGGCTTGTCGACCTCGCGGGTCGGCTCGGGGATGGCCGAGTCGAGTGCCTCGAGGAGTTCATCGATGGGCTTGCACTTGTCGTCGTCCTTGGGGTTCTCCAGGGCGATGTTGGCCTGGCCCTTGACGACGGGGACGTCGTCGCCCGGGAACTCGTACTTGCTGAGGAGTTCGCGGACTTCCATCTCGACGAGTTCAAGGAGCTCCTCGTCGTCGACGAGGTCGACCTTGTTCATGAAGACGACGATGTGGGGCACGCCGACCTGACGGGCGAGCAGAACGTGCTCGCGAGTCTGGGGCATGGGGCCGTCGGCGGCGGAGACGACGAGGATGGCGCCGTCCATCTGGGCGGCGCCGGTGATCATGTTCTTGACGAAGTCGGCGTGGCCCGGGCAGTCGACGTGCGCGTAGTGACGGTTGTCGCTTTCGTACTCGACGTGCGAGGCGGCGATCGTGACGGTCTTGTTGGCGTCACGGACGGTGCCGCCCTTGGTGATCTCGGCGTAGCTCTTCGCCTCGAAGCCGTACTTGGCCGCCGAGCGGGCCACAAGAGCGGCGGTCAGCGTGCTCTTGCCGTGGTCGATGTGACCGATCGTGCCGGTGTTGACGTGCGGCTTGGTCCGCTCGAAGGTTCCCTTGGCCATCGCGTGTTCCCTTGTCCTTGTGTTGCCGGGTGTCCTGAACGCCCGGGTGTCTGGCGGCCCGCCACGGGCGCGCCGTCGACCGGATGTTTCCAACTTCCGGGGCCCACGCCCCCTCTGGGCTCGAGACCGGACCGAACGCTGCGTCCCGGTGACGCGTGTGCGATCGGGAGCGGCCCGACTCCGAAACCGTGGCCCGCGCCTCCGTCTGCCCGCCCACCGGGCATGACGCCGGCGACCCCCTCCCATGGGCGACGCCGGTCGGGATTGACTTTCCCATCCCGCCCGAACCCTAGGTTCGTCCGAGGGCGGAGAGCGGGGGGATGACAGCCGCTGGCGGGATTTGAACCCGCGACCTCACCCTTACCAAGGGTGCGCTCTACCACTGAGCTACAGCGGCACGAGGAGCCATCGCGGCCTGTGGGACCGGACCACCCCGTACGTGACAACCGCCCGGGGCGTCCCGAGCGGCCCCAATGATACGCGTGTCGGGTGGGGGGTCAACGGGCTGCGGAGAGGTCTGGGTTCCACATTGATGTCATTCCGCCGGCACGCAGCGGTCGCTCGCCCACGCCCGGAGCTCGGCGATCTTCTCGGCCATGGTGACGCTGAGGGGTGGGCTGCTGGCGATCTGGGTCAGGATGAGGCCGGTCGTGGGTTCGCGGTTTGCCGTGAACGCCTCGTGCATGGCGCCGACGACGGCCTGTTCGATCTCGGCGCCGCTGAAGCCGTCGGCGGCTTCGGCGAGGCGGTCGAGGTCGAACTTCGACGGGTCGCGCTTGCGCTTGCGGAGATGGATCTCGAATATCTTGCGGCGTGAGGCTTCACCCGGGAGGTCGACGAAGAAGATCTCGTCGAAGCGGCCCTTGCGGAGGAGCTCCGGGGGGAGAGCCTCGATGTTGTTGGCAGTTGCGACGACGAAGACGGGCGACGCGTGGTCGTTCATCCAGGTGAGCAGCGTGCCGAACATGCGTTGGCTGAGTCCGCCGTCGGTGCTCTGGCTCGCGGCGGAGGCGAAGCCCTTCTCGATCTCGTCGATCCAGAGGACGATCGGCGCCATGGCCTCGGCCTGCTTGAGCGCATCGCGGAGGCGGCGTTCGGATTCGCCGACGTAGCGGTCGTAGAGCGAGCCCGGGTCCATCTTCAGGAGGGGGCGTTGCCACGCGGTGGCGATGGCCTTGGCGCAGAGGCTCTTGCCGGCGCCCTGAACGCCGAGCATGAGCACGCCGCGCGGTGGCTTGAGGCCGTAGGCGGCGGCCTTGTCATCGAAGCTCTTCTCGCGCGCGGTGAGCCAGTTCTTGAGCCTGCCGAGGCCGCCGACGTCGTCGAGGTTGGCGGGGCTTTCGACGTACTCGAGCGTGCCGTTGGTGGCGATGAGCTGGCGCTTGGTGGCGAGGATCTCGTTGATGTCGGCGGCGTCGAGGCGGCGGTCCTCGGCGACGACATCGCGGATGAGTTGGACGACCTGTCGCCTCGGGAGGCCGACGAGGTTCTTGATGACCATCTTGTAGTCGCTCGCGGAGAGTTCGATGTCGATGGGCTTCTGGCGGTGGAGTTCCTTGAGGGTCGAGCGGATGAGGCTCTCGACCTCGTCGTCGCTCGGGAGGGAGAGCTCGAAGGGGGTGACGTGGGTGGTGATGACGTCGGGTCGACCCGCGCCGGAGCAGTCGACCATGATGACGGCGCCGTCGGTGTCCGCGGCGTGCGTGATGAGGCGGCGGAGGGCGCGGAGGGTGTGCTTGTCCTCGAGGTGGGGCGCCATGTCGAGGAGGACGCTGATCGCGGGGAGACGCTGCTGCATGAGCCAGTACATCGCGCCGGCGGGCTGGGCGGTGTCGGCGATGGATGACGCGGTGTGCTCGTATCCCTCGCGCACGCCTTCGAGGAGGGACCATGTCCAGACGTGGGCGCCGATGCTGTCGGTGGCCTCGCGGACGACACGGAGGGCGTCGGCTTCCTCGTGCGTGACGATGGAGATGGCGGGTCGGCCCGCGCGGAGGAGGCGGATGAGCTTCTCGGCGTCGGTGATCTGGGGCATGGGGGGAGGATAAACGGGGAGAGACTGAGCGACGAAGCGACGAAGCGACGAAGGGGTGGAGGCGTGGATGGCGGTGTTGGTTGTTGTTCCGGATCGGGGTTGGCGCGTTTCGGGGTGGGGTTGGAATAAGGTCAGGGCGTGAGCGAGGCGACCGAGCGTTTGGATGGTTCGATCGAGCGGCTTTCCTTGGGGGGGAAGCTGGCGGTGGCGGCGCGGGACATCAAGCTGGCGCATTCGGTGTTTGCGTTGCCGTTTGCGGTGTTGGGGGCGTTTCTTGCGGCGCCCATCGTCGGGCTCCGCGAAACGCATCCTGGCTTCCTGCCGCGCCGGAGCCCCGGCGACATCGTGTGGGACCGGTTCGGCGGTCAACTCGCGCTTGTCGTTCTGTGCATGGTAATTGCCCGCACGTTCGCGATGCTCGCGAACCGTTTCGTCGACCGCCGCCTCGACGCGCTCAACCCGCGGACGAAGACTCGGGCCTTTGCCGCGGGCCGCCTCAGCCACCGCGACGCCGTGCTCATGCTCGCGGGAAGCGTGAGCCTCTTCACAATCGCGACCGCGGGCTTTGGCGTCTTCTTCGGCAACTGGCTCCCGCTGCTCGCGGGCCCCCTCGTGCTGGCGTGGCTCGCCTTCTACTCATACACGAAGCGCTTCACTGCTCTCTGCCATGTTGTCCTCGGCGTTGCGCTCGCGCTCAGTCCAGTTGCCGCCGCGGTCGCTGTTGGGGGCTTAGCCGCGCTCGGGATCGATCCTGATGCTCGGCTCGCGTACCAGCTCGTGTACACACCGACGGTCGGCTCCGCTGGGCCGCGGGACCTCCTGCTGTTGGCGGCGTTCGTTGCGCTGTGGGTCGCGGGGTTTGACGTTATCTACGCGATGCAGGACGGGGACTTCGACGCGAGCCACGGTCTTCACTCGATCCCGTCGCGGCTTGGGCTCGCGCGAGCGACACAGTTGGCGCGCATTCTGCATGCGTCCGCGGCCATGAGCCTCTTGACGTTCGGGCTCTTCAACGAACGGCTCGGGTCGGTCTTCCTCATCGCGACCCTCCTGACCCTCGCCCTGCTCATCGCCGAGCACGCCATCCTCGCAGCAAAGGGCCACAAGGCGATCCCGCTGGTCTTCTTTACGCTGAACGGCGTGGTGGCGATTCTCTTGGGCGTGGGCGGCGTCATCGATGTCGTGCGGGGATGAGCTGTACGCGCCCCTGGCGCGAGCCCGGGGTGGAGCGGGGATGGGGCTTGGTTTGCCCCAGGCTTGCGCCAGGGGCTCGTAGGGGCGTTTTTGTTCGCAGTGGTTTCAGAAATTTCTGAAAGCACGTTGAACAGGGTTTGTCGCGGGGCGGATAATTCGATGCATGGCTTCCGAGGCTCCCATTTCCGATCCGCATCCTCGCGAGGAGGACATCAGGCGGTTCGTCGAGGCGTGGGGGCGGATGGGGTCGGTGTGGGGCATCAGCCGGACGATGGCCGAGGTTCACGCGCTGCTGTACATCACGGGCGAGCCGTTGTGCGCGGATGACATCATGGATCGGCTGGCGATCAGCCGCGGGAACGCGTCGATGTCGCTGCGAGGGTTGCTCGACTGGGGCATCGTCTCGCGCGCCCACAGGCGGGGTGATCGCAAGGACTACTTCGTCGCGGAGCAGGACGTGTGGGCGATCTTCCGCGCGATCGTCCGCGAGCGGAAGAAGCGGGAGGTCGATCCGCTGCTGGCGTCGCTGCACGAGTTGCGTGACCACACGCGGGAAGCGCAGCGGGAGAGCGGGCGGAGCGGGAAGGCCGACGACATCGACGGTCGGCTCGACGAGATGCTCGAGTTCTTCGAGATGGCTTCGACGCTCGCGGAGCGGTTCATCGGGCCGAGCGGTCCGGGGCTGCGGTTCGCGGCGACGATGCTGAGCAAGGCGCCGCTTCCGGGCGGGCCGAAGCGCGGGGCGCGTGGCGGCGCGAGGAAGGCGGCGCAGCGGAGCGGGCGTGTCGCGGAGGACGGCGCATGACCGGGCTTCGCGCCGATTCGGCTTCCTGCAACGGGCGGATCGATCACGGTCTGCGGGGCGTCCGCGTCGTCTGGCTGGTCGGTCGGCGGGCGCTCGCGGCGGCGATGCCGGGGGTGATCGAAGATCCGAGCGATCCGCGGCCGGTGGAGCTCGTGGTCGAGTTGAGCGGGCTGGGCGAGTCGGGCTCGATCGATGTCCGCCTGCGTGACGATTCGGGCCTCGACCGCGAGCTTCCGGCGTTTGACGGGCGGGCTTCGTGGCGGCTTGAGGGCGAGCGCGGCCTTGCGCACGCGGATGTTCCGGGGGAACTCAGCGTTTCGTTCCGGTGGCCGAGCGAGGTGAACGGGCGGACGGTCGTGCCGCACCTGTACGCGTCGTCGGCGTTGCCCGAGCGGCTTGGGCTGCTGGGCGGGCGGTACCGGGTGGATCGGGTCGAGGCGATCGTGGACGGCTGAGAGCCGTTTGGACTGGCCGATCGGGGTCGTTGCTTGCCTTAGGCGCTGGGATCCTGGCCCTTCTCGATGCTGGTGATTTTGTCGACGCGCCGGGCGTGGCGGCCTCCCTCGAACTCGGTATCGAGGAAGGTGTCGACGATCTTCTCGATCTTGCGGTCGCCGAGGAGGTCGCCCGAGAGGCAGATGACGTTGGCGTCGTTGTGGCTGCGTGCGAGTCGGGCAGTGAGTTCGTCGTGGGCGAGGGCGGCGCGGACGCCGTCGACCTTGTTGGCGGCGATGCTCATGCCGATGCCGGTGCCGCAGATGAGGACGCCGAGATCGGCTTCGCCTGACGCGACCCTCGAGGCGACGGCGTAGGCGGGCTCGGGGTAGTCGGCGCCCTGTTCGCTCGGCTCGCGGAGCTGTTCGGCGTCGTGACCGTGTTCGCGGAGGTGGTCGAGGAGGTGTCGAACGGCGGCGGCGCCTCTGTGGTCGGATCCGATGGCGATCTTCATGCGGGCGCGCCTCCGTACGGACCGTTGCGCGGGTCGTGGTCCAGTTCACCGAGCCTACGCGCGATGAGGGCGGCGAGGCGGTCGGCGACGTCGCGGTAGAGCTCAACGGGGCCGCCGATGGGGTCGTCGATGTCGGTGTCCGGGTCGAGGCGTTCGACCTTGTGCGCCGAGCGGCGATCGAGGCGGCGCGCGGTTTCGGCGTGGTCCTCGGTCATGGTGAAGACCGCGTCGGCGCTCTCGAGGAGTTCGCGGGAGAGGGGCGTGGAGCGGTGGTTGTGGAGGTCGAGGCCGAGGGCGGCCATGGCGTCGACGGCTTCGGCGCTCGCGGGCGAACCCCGGGACGCGGAGACACCCGCCGAGAGGGCGCGGGTCGAGAGACCGTCCTCGGCTCGCTTGGCGATCAGGTCGCGGGCGATGGCCTCGGCCATGGGGCTTCGGCAGGTGTTGCCCGTGCAGACGAACACGACCGTTCGGGTGAGCGCGGCGAGGACGTCGGCTTCGGAGACGGCGCCGACGCTGCGGACACGGAAGGCGCCGTTGAGCGCGAGCTCGACGGCGGTCGAGGGGTCGCGGTCGGGGCTTGGGCCATCGTCGATGATGACGTCGAAGCCGTCCGCTTCGTTCGGCGCCGCGTGACCGACGCCGATGGCGACGACCGGGGCGCTGACGCGCTCGAGGATCGCACGGGTGACGGGGTGGGCGGGGACTCGGATGGAGACGATGTTGTTCTCGACGACCGCGGCGCGGATCGCGTCGGCGTCGTTGCCGAAGGCGCGGAGCCAGGCGTCGATGGTCTCGGGGCGCTGTTCGAGGAGAAAGCGGGTGCGCGCTGGGAGGAGTTTGCTGATCAGTCGGCGGTGGACGGGGGTGGGGAGGTCGAACGCGCGGGCGACGGCCTCGACGCTCGGGGCGTGCCAGGTCAGGGCGCCGTCGGGGCGGCCCGAGTGCTCGCGAAGGGCGGCGACCGCGGAGGTGGAGGCCGACGAGGCGGCGAGGCCGTAGACGGTGTCAGTTGGAAAGACGACGCGCCCGCCGCGGGTGATCGCGTCGGCGGCGGCGTCGATGATCGACGCGCGGGCGTCTTCGGGGAGGGTTTCGAACCGGTCGGCGCCTTGAAGCATCGTGATGAGTATCGGAGTCCGGAGGGCTCGGGGCAAATTCGGCGTTCCCGCGGAAGGTGTCGCCCCGTGGAACGGACGATTTGGGCGGGCGGACAGGGCTTTCATTCGGGGGACGCGCGGGGGCATCCGTCTCCGTGAGGCCCCGTATAGTGGTTCCGAGGCTCCTCAAGAGGCGCCATGACCCCGTAGAAACACCGACCGGCGACGCCCCAGCGGCGGGAGAACCACCGTGCCGAGCGACCACTTCAGCCTGCCGTATTGCTCTTCGATCCGTTCGCGCGGGCGCAGCCGAGGTTTCTCGAGGGCGTTTTCGCTCACCGAGCTGCTCGTCGTGGTGTTCATCATCGCGGTGATCATCGCGCTGGTGGTGCCCGCGCTGACGGGCGCCAGGAATGCGGCGAATCGCCTCGCGACGACAAACCTGCTGAACCAGATCAACACTGCGGCGCAGGCCTTCCGTGGCGATCACCAGGGCCAGATTCCGGGGTACTTCCCGCTGCGGGATCTTGGCAGCGACTTGAACGCCGACGCGGGGCTGACGGCGATGGAAAACATGATGCTCGATCTCTCGTGCGGCTCGGCGCTGCGCGGGCTCAACGACATCCCGAGCGGGGATCAGGCGTCGTGGGCGAAGGTCCACTGGGATCCGGGCGCGAGCGACGAGGAGGCGATCTACGTCAATCCGTCGCTCATCGGTTCGGACCAGAAGGAGTACTTCGCGCCGCCGACGGAGGTGCTGCAGGCGCAGTTCCAGTCGGACGGTCGGCAGTACAGCGATGGCGCGCTCGAGAACACGGCGGCCGAGGGTCGCGTGCAGATGCCTGATCTGGTGGATCGTTGGGGCCAGCCGCTGCTCGCGTGGGTAGCGGACACGGTCAGCGCTCCGGTGATCAGCGATCCCAGCCTGTTCGCGCGGGAATCCAGCGATGACGGGCCAGCGCGGTACTACTGGAACACCAACGCGGGATATCTGCGGGCGGAGTCGTACGGTGAACTCGGCGCTGGCATGACTCTCGAGCCGGACAGCAGCGCGTATTCGTCGGGCCTTTCGCCGAGCCTGATCGGGGAAGGCGCGTTGAACGCGCTCGGGACCGACGAGGGCGTATCGGCGATGATGGCGGCGTTCCTGGGCGGGCCCGCGTATCCCGCGGACGGCACGCTCACAGACGGCAATCCGTATCTCGACCCGTATCCGACGCAGGGTCGCGGGGAGATCATCATCCAGTCCGCGGGTCCAGACGGGGTCCCGTTCTCCGGCCGCGACCGCGCGGTGCGGGTCTTCGGCACGGGCGACATCAACGGTTCGAACGCGTTTGACCTTCGGTACGGGATCAACTTCGCGACTCCGGACGGCGTCCGGCGGGCGGAGGACGGTCGGAACGTCGTGATCGATTTCGCCTCGGAGTTTGATGACCTGATCGTTGCTACCGAATAAGTTCCGACTTCCGACTTGCTTTCTAACGCCTCGTTCGTCACGCTGTTCGCGTGGTGTACGAGGCGTCTTTCTTTCGAACAGATCCGAGGTGGCGGGCATGGCTCGCGTTTGCGGCCTGTGTCGCCGGGATCGTGGTCGCGCGAGCGTTGCTGCGTTTCGATCCTGTGTCCGGGGCTCCGGCGCCCGTCGTGCCGATCGCGGTCTGGTTCAGCGTTTCGCTGGTCGCATGCGGCGCCGCTCTCGTCGCGCCGAGATCGGTCCGGCGCGTCTCGGTGCTGACGGCGGTCGGGGCGATCGCGGCGGGGTACACGCTCGCTCGTTTGACGCCGTCGGGCGTGGACGGGGTCTTCGCGGAGGTCGCGTTCGACCCGGCGCCCGGCGCGTCGCCGCGTCTGGTGAGCGTGGAGGGTCGGATCGCCCGATCGATCCCGGCGAGGGAGATCGCGGCGGGCTCGCCCGAGCGGTGGCTGTTCGCGAAGCCTGCGCCGACATTCGTCGTGCGCGTCGATCGGCTGCTGCCGAGCGGTGGAGAGCCCATCGGACTGCGGGGAGAGACGCTCGTCATCGGCGTCGATCTGTCCGAGCGATACGGCGTTGGCGAGCGGGTGCGGCTGACGGGGATGCTCGGGGCGGTCGGGTTTCCGATGAACCCGGGCGAGGTCGATCCGCGGCTGTGGGCGGCGCAGGACCGTCGACTCGGACCGCTGCGCGTGGGCGACCTTTCGTCGGTGGAGGGGGTCGAGGCCTCGGGCGTGGTCGACGCTGCGCGAGGAGCGTGGCTTCGGTTCCGGGAGGGGCGTCGGCGGGCGATCCGCTCGCTGATAGGGGCGGCGACGACATCGACTGAGCGGTCGCAGGTCGTTGAGGCGTTGTTGCTCGGTGCGAACACGCGCGACGCTTCGGCGGTGCGCGAACGGTTCACCGACGCGGGCGTCTCGCACCTGATGGCGATCTCCGGGTTTCACGTCGCGGCGTTGCTCGGCGTCGCGCTCCTCGCGGTGCGCTTGACGGGGGATCGTCCCCGTTTGGAGGCCGTGGTCACGGTGGCGCTGCTGGTCGCGATCGTGGTGGTGGTTCCGTTGCGGGCGCCGATCCTGCGGTCCGTGCTGCTGTACGCGGCCCTCGTGGCGCCGGGTGTCGCGGGGAGGCGGTACGACCCGCTCGCGACGCTCGGGTGGGTGGCGTGCGCGCTGCTCGCGTGGCGACCTCTTGAGCTGTTCACGCTCGGGTTTCAATTGAGCGTTGGCGTCACGGCGGCGTTGGTGTGGCTCGGCGTCTCGGCGCACCCATGGATCACGCCGAGAGAACGCTTTGACGGCGCGGCGCCGAGCGTCCTCGATCGTCTCCTTGGGGCGACGGGTCGGGCGGCGGTGGTGTGCGTCGTGTGCTGGCTCGTGGCGGCGCCGTTGATCGCGTTGCACGTCGGGCGGGTGCAGCCATTGGCTCCGCTCGCGGCGCTCGTCGCGACGCCGGTGGTCGCGCTGACGCTGGTGTTCGGCTACGCGTCGGCGTTCGCGGGGCTGGTGTCATCGGCGATCGGATCGGTGCTCGGCGCGGCGGCGGGCGGCGCCGCGGAGGTCTCGCTCTGGGTCATGGCGTTGTTCTCGGGCGGCGGACGCGGCGTTGACACGCCTCCCATTTCGATCGCGTGGGCGGTCGCGTCGTCGCTCGCCGTCGTCTGGTTGCTGCGGGCGCGGACCGTGCGGCGAGCGGGCCCGTGGGTCGCGATCGCGGCGTGCGTCGCGTGGTTGGTCGTTGAGGCGCGCGTGGCGCCCGGCGGCGCGAGCGACGTGGGGATGCGGGTCGACGCGTTGTCGGGTGGGGGTGGGTCGTGCCTCGTCGGCCGGGCGGG
>PAKY01000088.1 GCA_002706885.1 Phycisphaerae bacterium | reverse complement strand
GCAGGAGTATGAGCTGAAATGGCTCGACGCAGCCAGCGCGTGGTTGGATTACGACTTGATCTCATCATGCGAGGATCCTCAGGCAGGCCAGCCGTCTCAGTATCGGGGCGGTATGTGCTTTGTCGGCGTGGACATCGCGGCCCGCAACGACCTCTTTGTCATCTGGGTTCTGGAGCTGGTCGATGGCCAGCTCGTCACCCGTGAGATCATCGCCGAAAAGCGGATCACCTTTGCTCGCCAGGACGAGCTGCTCGATGATGTGTTTCGGCGCTACCGCGTGGTGCGTCTGCGCATGGACCAAACCGGCATGGGCGAAAAGCCGGTCGAGGATGCCAAGCGGCGGCATGGCGAGGACCGGGTTGAAGGTGTGATCTTCAGCTCGGCCGCAAAGCTCGACATGGCGACCTCGTTCAAAGAGGCGTTTCAGGATCGGCGCGTCCTGGTCCCGGCCGGGGATCCCAAGCTGCGCGCGGATCTTCACTCTATCAAATCTGTGGCGGGACCAACCGGCATCCGCCGCCTGGTCTCTGATGGCGAGACCGATGGCCACGCCGACCGCTTCTGGGCCGGGGCCTTGGCCGTCTCCAGCGCCGAGACCGAATATCAACCTTATGCTTACCGCCCCGTCCCACCTGGTGGGGGCAAAGATGTGAACCGCCCGATTAAGCAGACCGCCGGGTTCCGGTCACAGAAAGGAGTGTGGTGATGGCCTATCAACTCGTGGATCAATATGAGCGCCCGGTGCGCAAGCAGCTTCTGACCGAGCGCATCGCCGAGCCTGGCATCACATCCGTCCGCACAGCCTGGGCGCATTCTGTTGCCTCCGGTCTGACCCCGTCGCGCCTGTCAACCATTCTGGCGGCGGCGGCAGAGGGCAGCCTTTATGACTACCTGGTACTGGCCAAAGAGATGGAAGAGCGTGACGCGCACTATGCCTCGGTGCTGGGTGTGCGCAAGCGCGCTGTCTCGGGGGTTGCGCCGATCGTCAAGCCCGCCTCGGACGATCCCCGAGACGTGAAGATTGCCGACGATGTCCGTGCCAATCTGGCAGAGCATGACAGCTTCACCGATCTGGTCGAGGACATGCTCGATGCGCTCGGCAAGGGTTTTTCGCAGATCGAACTGATCTGGGGGCGCGGCAAGCGCACCTGGTGGATCGAGGAGTTCATCCACCGGGATCCGCGCTTTTTCATGTTCGATCGGGATACGGGCCGCGAAGTCCGCCTGATCGACGAGCGCGACATGGTCAACGGTCTGGCGCTTGAGCCGTTCAAATGGATCAGCCACAAGGCCAAACTCAAATCGGGGTTGGTCGGTCGGGGTGGTCTGGCTCGCCTCGTGGCCTTTGGCTGGATGTGCAAAAGCTACACCGTGAAGGACTGGATCGCCTTCGTGGAAACCTATGGTCTGCCACTGCGCCTCGGACGGTATGGGGCCAGCGCCACGGCCGAGGATGTCGAAACGCTCTTCACCGCCGTCGCCAATATCGGCACCGATGCGGCGGCTGTACTGCCTGACAGTATGCGGATCGACTTTGAGCAGGTTGCGGGTGGCCCTGGCAACGACATCTTCGAGAAGCTCGCCCGCTGGGTGGATGAGCAGACATCGAAGGCCGTGTTGGGTCAGACCATGACCTCGGACAACGGCTCCTCGATGGCGCAGGCGCAGGTGCACAATGAGGTGCGGCATGACGTGGCCCAATCAGATGCGCGCTCGGTTTCTGGCACGTTGAACCGCGACCTGGTCAAGCCCTATGTCGATCTCAACTACGGCGTCCAGGAACGTTATCCCCGGCTGTCGATCGACGTCGAGGAAGTCGAAGACACCGACATGATCATGAAGAACGCCTTCCGCATGATCAGCCAGGGCCTGCGCGTCAAACAATCGGAGCTGCGATCCAAGCTGGGCTTCTCGGAACCGGATGATGATGACGAGGTGATCGGCGGCGCGAAGCCCGCTGCCAAGACGGCCGAGGCGCGTAACCGCGCCGAGCTGGACGATCCTTATGCTGACCTTGACGAGGTCGAGGATGATCTCTTTTCCGACTGGGAGGAGGTCATGGGCGATGTGCTGGAGCCGGTGTTGGCGCTTCTGGAAGGTGCATCCAGCTATGAGGACGCCAGCAAGATCATCGCCGAAGCCTTCCCCCAGCTCGGTGATAAAGCCATGATTGAAGCACTCGTTAAAGCCGCCGTTAAATCGCGTGCGTCTGGCGAGGCAGAGGATGGCTGAGTTCACGGATAAGCCAAGCTATACATTCAACCCCGGCGCGCCGCCCGAGGTTGCGTCCTTCTTCCGCAACAAGGGGCTACGGCCGAGCTTTGACTGGCAGGATGTCGAACCTGAAGAACACGCGGTGGCCTTCTCGGTCGCCAAGGCGATGCAGGTAGATGTGCTTGAGGCGATCCAGGGCGCGCTGCAAGAAGCGATCGACGAGGGCATTCCCTACGAGCAGTTTGCCAAAGAGCTGAAACCGCGCCTGCGCCGCCTCGGATGGTGGGGTGTCAAAGAGCAGGTTGATCCGATCACCGGCGAGGTGCGCAAGGTCCGCCTTGGCAGTCCACGCCGTCTGAAGACAATCTACCGGGCGAACATACGGTCGGCGCGCGCCGCTGGTCAATGGGATCGTATCCAGCGCACGAAGGACGCGCTTCCTTACCTGGTCTATCTGCTCGGCCCCAGTGAACACCATCGCCCACACCACGAGGCCAAGGAAGGGCTGGTATTGCCCGTCGACGATCCCTTCTGGCAGAGCTGGTATCCGCCCAATGGCTGGGGCTGCAAATGCCATGTGCGCCAAATCACCAGGCGCGAGGCTGAGCGGCGCGGGATATCGGACAGCCCGGAGATCCCGATGCGCGATGTATTCAACCGGCGCACTGGCGAGATCAAGAGCATCCCCTCCGGCATCGATCCCGGCTGGGAGATGAACCCCGGCCTTTATCGTCAGCGCCAGATGGAGCAGTTTCTGGCAGGCAAACTGGATGCGGCCGATCCGGCTGTTGCCCATGCGGCCGCGCGGGACATGGCGGCGAGCTGGCGGTTGCGGCGCATCCATGAGGGCAGCGCCAGGGGCGCGGTGCCTGTGGCGATGTTGCCTGATGATCTGGCCTCCGCGATCGGCGCGCGCACTCGCGTCGTCCAGTTCTCCGATTACACGGCCGAAAAGACCCGCCGTAAACACGGCGAAGCGACGGCTGACGAGTTCGTTCGGGTGGCTGATCTCCTGGAGACCGGCTCCGTTGCGCGGGAGGTCTCAGCCACCGGCACCGAAAGCCTGATTGTCGAAGGCGGTGCTGATCGGCGCTGGCGTCTGGTCCTGAAGCGGACTGTGGCGGGCGATGAGATATTCATCAGCACCTTCCACCGCACCACGCTGGCCAAATGGCGTAGGCTCCATGAGCGCGACGGCGTCGATCTGGTGAGGGAATGAAGCGTCTGGAAGGACGGTGTCTCCTTCGCGGCTCGAGACCGGCTGCCCGCTTGGCTCAGACGCAAGCTGAATATAGGCGATCTGCGCCGGATTTTCAACCGAACGGTTCCGGGTGACGGGCCGAGATGCCAATCACAGGCGAAGGTTTATGCGAGCTTCGCCGTTAAACAGGGTTTAAACGGGTCAGGAGCGGCCTTGAGAAAAATTCCGGCTCGCTGTAGCGTCTGACCAAAGATGGCCTTCTCCGGCCCTCTGAGCGCCTCAGCCCAAGCCACCCTGGATACATGATCTTGATCCCGACAACTGTCGGGGCGCAATCACTTGTGCGGGCGGGGCATTGTCGCCGCATGACAGTGAACACTTCCATTCAAACAATCGCGCTGGCGCTGAATGCGTCTGGTGATGCTGTGCCGGATTGGATCCAGCTCACACCGGCAGGCCCCGACATTGAGGGGCGTGACGGTCGCAAATGGGTTTTGCCGAGCCCCGAAGAGGTCGTTGCCGCGTTCAAACGCAACGCAGCCGATCTGCCCGTGGACTTCGAGCATGCCACCCAGGTGAAAGGTGCCAAGGGCGAGCCTGCCCCTGCGATCGGCTGGATCAAGGATCTGGAAGTTCGGGGCGGTGCCATCTGGGGTCGTGTCGAATGGAATGAGGTCGGACAACAAGCCATCGCCTCCAAGGGCTATCGCTATGTCAGCCCTGTGTTCACTTTCAAAAAGGCCGCTGGCGACATCCTCAAGATGATCTCTGCCGGTCTGACCAACCAACCAAACTTGCAACTCGCCGCTCTCAACACCGAGGGCGATCAGGAGGAACCTGCCATGAACAAGGCGATCCTTGAGGCCCTTGGCCTGTCTGAGGGCGCATCTGAGACGGATGCCCTGACGGCGATCAACAAGCTGAAATCCGACGAGGCCACCGCGCGCAACCGCGCTGACAATCCCGACGCCTCGAAATTCGTGCCGCGTGCTGACCACGAGCTGGCGCTGAACAAGATCAAGGCCTTCGAAGAGGCCGAGGCCGAACGCGAAGGCGAGGCAATCAATGCCGCCGTCGACGCCGCCATCGAGGCAGGCAAGATCGCACCGGCCAGCCGTGACTATCACATCGCCGCCTGCCGCGATGAAGGCGGCCTCGAGCGCTTCCAGAAGATGGTGGAGGCCAGCCCCGAGATCGCAGCCAAGAGCGGCCTCGATGGCAAGGAAGCCCAAGCTCAGAACAAAACCGCTCTGACCGATGAAGAGCGGGCCACCTGCCGCGCCCTGGGAATGTCCGAAGAGGACTTCATCTCGGCCAAGACTGACGAGAACAAGGAGTAACCCGACATGATGGTCACAGCCGCATCTCTCACCGCCCTTCAGGTCGGTTTCAAGAAGAACTTCCAGGACGCGTTCACCGCGACCCGGCCCAATGCCGACTTCACCCGTGTCGCCACGGTCATCAATTCGACGTCGAAGTCGGAGACCTATGGCTGGCTCGGCAAGTTCCCGAAGATGCGGGAATGGGTCGGTGACCGTGTGATCAAAGACATGGAGGCCAAGGGCTACACGATCACCAACAAGGATTTTGAAGCCACCGTTGGTGTCGATCGCAACGACATCGAAGACGACAACCTCGGTGTCTATGGCCCCTTGATGCAGGAAATGGGTGTCAGCGCCGCGCAGCAGCCTGACGATCTGACCTTCGGCCTGATGGCCCAGGGCACGACCGAGACCTGCTATGACGGTCAGTATTTCTTCGACACCGATCACCCCTCGTTCGATGAGAACGGCGGCGCGATCACTGTGGCGAACGTCGATGCATCTGGCGCGGCCGGAAACCCCTGGTGGTATCTGCTCGATGTGACCCGGCCGCTGAAGCCGATGGTCTATCAAGAGCGCAAGAAGCCCCAGTTCGTTTCCAAGACGGACCCGCAGAACTCCGATCATGTCTTCATGAAGAAGGAATTCCTCTACGGTGTCGACGCGCGCTGCAACGTGGGCTTCGGCCTTTGGCAGATGGCCTATGCGTCGAACGTCGCGCTCAATGGCGACAGCCTGGATGCGGCGATCGAGAAGATGCGCGGTCTGCGCGACAGCAACGGCCGCCCGCTGGGCATCAAGCCGAGCCTGCTGGTTGTCGGTCCCAAGCTGCGCTCCGCCGCCAACAAGACCGTCAAGGTCATGCTGGGCGAAGGCGGTGCGTCGAATGCCAACTACGAGGCGGTCGAGGTTCTCGACACCCCGTGGGTCGCGTGAGGAGCTGAGCTATGACTGGCAAGTTCCTGATCGCCGCAACCGTCGCCGCCGGGTTCTGGCGTTGCGGTCGGCATTTCTCCCAAAGCGGGATCGTGGTCGATGCGGACGAGTTCACCGAAGAAGAGTGGGTTCGCCTGAAGGCCGAGGCCAAGCTGCGTATCAAGGAAGCATCGGGCGACGATGCCGCGGCGATCGAAGAGCGGCTTGAGAAGATCGCGGAAGCGGTCGCCACTTTCTCGGCCGAGGACTTCCAGCGCGACGGCAAGCCCAAGCTCGACAGCTTGAACGCCCTCCTGGGCGACGAGCTGGGCAAGATCTCCGGCGCGGAACGCGACCGCGTCTGGGAGGCCATGAAAGAAAACGGGTTCGAAGCGCCAACCGTTTCGAGCTGACCAATACCTGAGAGAGGGGGCAACTGGTCCGGGCCGCAAGTCCGTCAGCACCCATAGACCGCCGGTTTGAAAGCCCTTCGGGGCACCGGCGCAGGGGACGCCCAGAGCGTAGCGCCAAGCGAAGCCCCCAACACGCCGCGACCTGGGCATGTCAGAAAACTGCCCCTGAATTCAAACCCGGCACGCGGGCGAGCAGAAACACCCCCAGGTGGCGCGCGCGTCGGAACAGCCCGGCCGGTGGAGTGGCAGCACCGCTGGCCGGGCAACCCAAACAGAGGACGATCATGGCCTACGCCACGCAAGACGATATCATCACTCTCTATTCCGAGGACGCGCTCTATGTCGCGGACCGGGATGGCGACGGCGTGGTTGAAGCGGATGCCGTGGCCCGTGCCCTGACTTCGGCCTCCGGTGAAATCGACAGCTATATCGGTGTGCGCTACAGCCTGCCGCTTGTGGTGGCCGAGGGCGATGCGGCGAGCGAGTTGCTCAAGCAGTTCTGCGTCGATATCGCGATTTACCGCTTGGCACTGGCCCGTGATGTGCTCTCCGAAGAGCATCGCCGCCGCTATGAAGACACGATCAAGCATCTCGACAAGATCGCCAAGGGCACCGCGTCTTTGAACCTGCCTGGTCCTGTGGATCCCGACACTGGCGAAGCCACCCAAACCTCACCGCGCCCGATCGTGGCCGGTGGCCCTGCGCGTGAGTTCACCCGCGAGAAAATGCGGGGGCTTTGAGCATGGCTGGTGTAACCGCATCTCTGACCACCGAGGGTCTCGATGCCGCGATCAAACGGCTGAGCCGTCTCGAAGGTTTCCAGATGGCCGAGCTGACCGACGCGGCCGGGGCCATTCTGGAAAGCTCCACCCGTGATCGCTTTGACACCAAGACCGCTCCAGATGGCGCGGCCTGGGTGCCGTGGTCCGAAGCCTATGACGATACCCGCGAAGATCGCCATTCACTCCTCGTTGAAGAGGGCGATCTGCGTGACAGCATCGCCAGCTATTCGACAGGTGGCGAGGTCCATGTTGGATCGAACCTGATCTATGCCGCGCATCATCACTTTGGCGGCGACGAGATCGGCAGCGGGATCCCCGCGCGCCCTTATCTCGGGATCTCCGACGAAGACGAGATCGACCTGGCTGACCTGGTCACCGGCAAACTGGAGGAGCTGTTGCAATGAGCGAGACGCTGCTTTCCGATCTGCCGCAAACCGTCTGTGATGAGGTTTCGTTCTTCCTGCGCGACCTGAAAGAATGCAAGCCGCATGCTGGCAAGTTCTCGCTTGAGGAGCTGAAGCGCAAAGGCATGCCGTCGCCTTCGGTCCTGGTTTCGGTTCTGGGCGCGAAGCAAGACACCACCTATGCCGGGCACGCCACCAGCTTCATGTTGCAGATGGCAGCCTATGTAGTGGTCAAGGATGGGCTGGGTGCGCCACGCGACGTACGTGCCGCGAACATCTGTCAGCTTCTCTTGTCCTTCATCCCCGGCCAGCGCTGGCGCGAGGATGCGATCGGCGAAGCCCGTAACGTCCGGATGCATACACTGGTCTCGAGCAAAACCAAGGACCATGCCGTCTCGCTCTGGGCCGTGACCTGGGATCAGCCGATCAGTTTCTTCCAGCCTGCCGACAACCCGCTTGGTGCCGAACTGTATGTCGCCCAGGCGCCGGCGATCGGTTCGGATCACGAAGGCGATTACGAAGAAATCGGAGGGCAAGGCTGATGTCTGAAGCGCTCGCCGAAGCGGATCGCCGCATCGAGAATATCGTCCGCGTGGGCCGCATCGCTTCTGTCGATCCCGGCAGCGCGACCGCCATCGTGGATTTTGGAAGCTTCCCGTCGCCGCCCTTGCCGGTCGGCCAACTTAGCGCTGGAGCCATCCAGTTCTGGTGGATGCCGTCTGAGGACGAGCAGGTTTTGGTGGCCTGCGAAGGGGGCGATATCGCTCAGGGGGTGATCGTCGCCTCGCTTTATGCCGGCAACGCGCCCAGTTCGGACGGGGCCGTGCCCCAGATCAACCTCGCGGGCGGCAAGTTGATCGTGAACGGCACGCTTGAGGTCACCGTAGATGTGATCGCGGCGGGCGTCAGCCTTGTCCACCACACCCACCCTGAAAGCATCGGTAGCAACACAGAGGAACCGAACTGATGAGCAAGAAACTTGAATACGTCACACTGGCCGATGGCTGGGTTGCCGATAAATGGCGCGCCACAGGGAGCGTCGTCCTGCTGAGCGAGACGCAGGCCAAATACGAAAACGTTGTGCGCAACACCCCTGAAGCCATCGAAGGCCATGCAACGGCACGCGCCGCGTCCAAGGCAATTGCGGAGGCCGATCGGAAAGCGAAGGCAGAGGCGGATGCCAAAGCAAAAGCCGAGGCCGCAGAACGCACCAAAGCTACAGCCGAAGTAAAAGCCAAAGCTGAGCAAGAAGCGCTGGCCAAGCAGCGAGAGGCCGCAAAGGCCCTCGAAAAGGCACAAGCCAAAGCTGATGCCGAGGTCAATCCGGAAGCAGTCAATGGCGCACCTGACGGCGAAGCCACTGCCAATGTCACGAAAGGCACGACGGGCAAGAAATGATCGGCATGAACAGGCATACGGGTCGGAAGATCGAGGGGGCGGCGCATCTGGCGCAGTCGATCCACGATATTCTGACAACGCCTAAAGGCTCGCTGGTGATGCTGCGGGCCTACGGCTCCGATTTGCCTGACGTGATCGACCAGCCGCTCAACGGCGAAACCATGATCGACGCCTATCTGGCAACGGCCGAGGCGCTGGACCTTTGGGAGCCGCGCATCGATCTCGCCCGGATCGAGCTGGTCACCACCCGTGCGGGCTATGCCGAGTTCGAGTTGTATGACGCCGAGGGCAACGTGATCCCGATGCCCGTGGAGCTGAATGCAGAGGTGACAGCATGAGCGGTTTCACCTCGATCGATCTGAGCAAGCTGCCCGCACCCGAGGTCATCAAGACCGTCGAGTATGAGGTGCTGCTGGCCGAGATGAAGGCCGAAGCCATCCGCCTGATGCCCGACCTCGAAGCCTATCTGTCGCTGGAGAGCGAACCGACCACGCAGCTCCTGCGCGTCTGCGCCTATTACCGGATGCTCGATCGGCTGGAGTTCAATGACGGCGCACGCGCCAACATGCTGGCGCTGTCCACCGGCACGAACCTCGATGGCCTGGCCGCCTTCTGGGGTGTCGAGCGCCTGATCGTCCAGGAGGCCGATGCCACCATCAATCCGCCGATCGCCGAGATTAAGGAGAGCGACGAGGCATTTCGCAGCCGCATCCAGCTTTCACTTGAAGGCCACACCACGGCTGGTCCGCGCGGCTCTTATATCTTCTGGGCGCGATCGGCATCGGGCGAGGTTAAGGACGCCAGCGTTGCCAGTCCGAACCCTGGCGAAGTTGTCGTGACCGTGCTGTCACATGACGGCGATGGCACCCCTTCAAACACCCTTTTGAACACCGTTAATGCGGCGCTCAATGACGAAGATGTGCGTCCGCTGACGGATCAGGTGACGGTCCAGGCAGCGACGATCATCCCTTACCAGGTCGAGGCCAGTCTGATCCTTTACGAAGGCCCGGATGCTGGCGCGGTGGAAGCGGCGGCCGAGGCAGCGCTTGCGAGTTACATCGAGACACATCACCGCCTGGGCCACGACATCACGCGTTCGGGTCTCTTTGCCGCGCTGCACCAGCCCGGCGCTCAGAATGTGCTGATCACCCAGCCCGCCGCCGACATCGTAGTCGGCCCGGCCGAGGCGGCATTCTGCGCGGCAGACGCGCTGGCTGTTTCTGTGGGAGGTCGCGATGTCTGATCTGCCCACCATCCTGAAGCCGAACGCCACCGAACATGACCGCGCGCTTGAGCAGGCGATCCGCAAGGGCAAGCCCGATCTGACGCCAATCGCAAAGCTCATGAACCCGGATACCTGTCCGGCACATCTGCTGGGCTGGCTGGCCTGGGCCTTCTCGGTCGATGTCTGGGAGGCCACCTGGTCGGAAGCGACGAAACGCGAGGTGATAAATCGCTCGATTGCGATCCACCGGATCAAGGGCACAGCCGGGGCTGTGCGCCGCGCGCTTGGCACGATCGGCTTCCGCACGGACATCTCCGAGTGGTTCGAGCATGGCGGGACACCGCACACATTCCGCATCGATGCGTTCGGCGACGACATCTTTGCAGCCGGGTTCCAGATCAGCGCCGAGCTGGTCGATATGGTCACGCTGCTGATCGAGAACGTGAAGCCGGTGCGCGCGCATTTCACGCTTAGGATCGGCGAGAAGAAGGGCGGCACCGTCACCTTGCGCACCGGATCGCTCCAGCGCGCCGAGGATCACCGCCACATCACCCCCGCCTTGCCGGTTGATACCCACGCGCCCCAGCTCACGGCCCGCACCGGCCATCGGGGCCGCGCGATCAGCCGGGAAATCCACCGCTTTGACATGGGAGATGCCGCATGAGCGCAGGCACCGACATTTTCACCACGCTGGGCCTGACCAAAATCCGCGATGCGGCGGGCACGGCGAGCCAGGTGAAGATCAAGTATATCGCGCTTGGCGATGGCCAGGGCGCGGCCTATGCCCCCACGGTCAACCAGACCACGTTGCGCCGCGAACGCTTGCGCACCGAGATCGAGCGCCACTATCCCGTTGGCACCAATGCCTGGCACGTCAAGGCGAGCTTTCCGCCCGAGACCGCCGAGATCACCGTGCGCGAGATGGGCTTCCTCGATGAGGATGGCGATCTGATCGCGCTCTGGGCGGGCCTGGACGTTGGCGACACCCGCAAGACCGGCACCATCGAATACCTGATCAACCATGTGATCGCCTTCGACGGGATCGCCGATGGCATCGTGATCATGGATGCGCCGCTCGATGAGTATCTCGATCACGCGGTGCTCAAGCTGCGCACCGATGCGCTGATCATCGACCGCCAACTCGCCCAATGCAAACAACTCCGCGACCTTGAGCGCGCGGCCTAAAGGAGGACCATGAATGTCTGACCCGATGCAGAATTTGAACGACGCGGCGGATGCCCTCAACCAGGGGGCCGCGCGGGCCGCTGGCTTCTATGACGATGCCGATGCTGAGATCGCCACGCGCCAGGCGGCATATGATGCGCTGGCCGCGAACCTGAGGGCCGTTGTGGGCGTAGAGATGAATTTTCTCGCATATGTCGATCCTGATGAGGCAAACCCAACGAACGTTGACGGTGGCACCTTCACGTCAATCTCGGCTGCTGTCGATGCAGCTCCGCGCGGGGCTCTTGTCAATATCTATCTTGCGCCGGGTAAAGAGCACGTCCTGAGCCATTACGTCTATGTCCGCCATCGCCGCTTGACGTTCCTCAAGAACGGTGCAGGCGCAAACCCAGTCATCCGGCACGCGGTGGTGGCCAACGCCACACACAATAGCCTTTACGGCTTCACTATGTCGGATGGCGGCGCTGTTCGGGCGGGTAGTATCGATTTCGTGCTCGACGACAAGGCCGATGCCGGACTGCCCTGGTCCAACAACAAGACCGCTTTTGCCTACGCCAACGCCGGGCGCACCGAGGTCGAGCTGGTTTCCTGCAAAGTCACAGGCAATGCCGAGCAAGGGATTACGTCAGCCTACACCGGGAACCAAGTTCGGATCGGCATGTGGAGCACCACTCTTGACGGGCCTTTTAATGCGGTTGTTTCGGTGACTTCGGGTCTTGCCTCGATCTCGCACGGTGCTGTCACGCTCCTTAACGGGGCGGCGCTCAATGACGGCGGCACCCTTGGCACCAATCTCCTGAAAACGTCCTGAGGTGACCCATGATTTTTGACATCGCACATGAAGGCCGCACGACGCTGGCCATTGACTATGCCGGG
>PAKY01000087.1 GCA_002706885.1 Phycisphaerae bacterium | reverse complement strand
GGGAGTTGGGAGTTGGGAGTTGGGAGTTGGGAGTTGGGAGTTGGGAGTTGGGAGTTGGGAGTTGGTGATCGAAGGGAGGGGTTGTGTGCCATGCCCACGCGGAGCGCGGGCATGGCACACCGGATTGCGCATGGCACACCGGATTGCGCTGGGCGTATCGGGTTGCGTGGGGCACACTGGGTTGCGCGGGGCACGGCGGATGGCGCGAGGCGGCGTCGAGGGGTCGCTACTTGTCCTTGTAGTAGTCGATGTTGATCTGGGTGTACTTGGACCATTCCTTCGGGAGGTCCTCGTCCTGGTAGATGGCTTTGACGGGGCATTCGTCGACGCAGAGGCCGCAGTCGATGCAGGTGTCGGGGTCGATGTAGAGCTGTTCGGCGGTGTCGTAGTCGGCGTCGTCCTTGGTGGGGTGGATGCAGTCGACGGGGCAGGCGTCGACGCAGCTTGTGTCCTTGGTGCCGATGCACGGCTCAGCGATGATGTGGGGCATTGAGAGGGCCCTCCGATTCGAAGAACGCGGCCCGGAACGAGGGGCTGCGCGTGGGTTTCCAGATGCGGGATGGTATCGCCCGGATGGCGCGTGTGAAAGAGGCGCGGGAATCGGGGCGGGTGGATGGGGAGTGGGTCGGGGGGGCTGGTCGGGTGAGGTTGAGCAGGGAGGGGCGGGGGCGGGGGGCGGGTTGACGGTTTTGGCGCTGGTGATCACGGAGGAGCCGCAAGCGGCTCCTCCGTGGCACCCGGAAGTGCAACTGGACCCGGACTCGGAGCCGCGCTGTAGCCGTCGCCGCGGCTTGTTACTCGGCGGCGAGGAGGCGGTCGATCATGGCGCGTTTGTTGTAGGGGTTGGCGCAGGCGGGGCAGGCGCCTTCGGGTGCGAGGTCGATGAGGGGGGCGCGGCAGGCGGGGCAGGTGAGGGGGAGGCTTGCGAGGGTTTCGTCGGTGGGCCAGGTGGGCTCGGTGACGCCTGTTGATGTGGCGCTGGGATGGCCCGCTGCGTAGCAGGGTTCGAGGGCTTCGGGGCCGTGCTGGGTGACGATGAGTTCCACGACGTCGACGGGCTCAGCGCAGGACGGGCAGGCGGTGAGGGCGGCGTCGGGGGGGAGGGTCGTGCCGCAATTGGGGCAGGGCGGGAGGTTCTGCGGGGGGAGTTTGGTGAGGTCGAGGTCGTGGGGGTCGGGCCAGTTGTCGGAGGGCGCGCCGGCAACGGGTTGAACTTCGGCGAGTTGCCTGATGATGGCGCGGGCGAGGTCGAGTTGGGTGGGTTCGATGACGGTGACGTGGAACTCGCCCGGGGGGCGGCCGACGTTCATGCCCGGGAGCCATTCGCCGCGGTTGAGCATGGCGTTGGAGACGGCGGCGAGGACGCCTTCGTCGATGAGGGCGCGGGCGGCGTCGATGGCCTGTGCGTGGGTGGGGTAGCGGGCGAGGATGGGCATGTGGGCCTGCTTTGTTGGCGGCGGGTCAGTTGGCTGAAGGGGCGGGTTCGGCGGGGTCGGCGCGCATGAAGAGGGGGTCGCCCTTGGCGATGCGCTGGCCTGGCTTCAAGCCGAAGTCGCCCGCCCAGTGGGCGAGGTGTTCGAGGGGGGCGACGAAGGGGGAGTTGGGGTCGTCGGGGAGGGTGAGGTGGTTGCAGTTCCAGCGGCGCCAGAGTTCGGCCATCTGGAAGGGCATGGCTGGCGCGAGGAGGAGGCTGGCGATGCGGAGGGCTTCGGCGGAGGCGTAGAGGATGGTCGCGAGGGCGCGCTGGCCGTGCTCGAACTCGTCGAGGCGCTTGGCGAGGGTGAAGGGGGCGGCGTAGGCGATGAAGGCGTCGACCTCGTCGGAGAGGGCCTTGCCGGCGGTGAGTGTGTCGGTGATGCAGTCGTTGGCGAGGGAGGCTTCGGCCTTACGGAGGGCTTCTTCGCAGGAGGAGCGGAGATCGAACACGCGGGAGTCGTCGTCGACGGGGTTGCCTGCCGCTGCGCGGGCGGCGCGGGCGGTCTGGAGGGCGACGCCTTCTTCGAAGCCGAAGCGTCCGTCGCAGGTTCGTTCGATCTCGCCGCCGAGGTACTTCTCGATCATGTTGGAGACGCGGCTGGTGGCGTTGCCGATGCCGTTGGCGAGGTCGGCGTTGTAGACCTCGACGAAGCGAGCGTGGGCGAAGTCGGCATCGGTGGGGCCGAGGGGGCCCTGGGTGGTGAGGAACCAGCGGACGGCGTCGAGGTGGTAGCGGGCGGCGTAGGCGCGGAGGGTGTCGATCTCGATGAAGTTGCCGAGGCTCTTGGACATCTTGCGTCCCTCGGCGATCCAGTAGGCGTGTGCGTAGACGGTGCTTGGGATGGTTTCGCCGAGTGCGTGGAGCATGGCGGGCCAGATGACGGCGTGGAACCAAAGGATGTCCTTGGCCATCAGGTGGGTGATGGTGGGCGCGGGGTGGGCGTCGTCGGCGGAGCGTTGGGGCCAGTACTTGCGGCGGTCTTCGGTGTCGACGGTGGTGAGGTAGTTGCAGAGGGCTTCGATCCAGACGTAGACGCGGTGCTCGGGGTCATCGGGCATGACGACGCCCCAGTCGGGGTCGCCCTGCTTGATGCGCCTTGAGACGGGGACGTCGTTGAGGCCTTGGGCGATGCGGCCGAGGACTTCGTTCTTGCGCGCTTCGGGGAGGATCTTGAGCTCGCCCGAATTGATGGTGGCCTTGAGCCAGGTCTCGTAGTTGCTGAGGCGGAAGAAGTAGTTTTCCTCGGTGCGTTCCTCGAGGGGTTTGCCGGTGACGGGGCTCTTGAAGTCGTTCTCCTTGGCGGTGGTCTCGGTGACGTACTCCTCCTGGGAGGGGTCGTACCAGCCCTTGTACTCGCCCTTGTAGATGATGTCGGCGTCCTTGAGCTTCTTGATGTAGGCGGAGGCTCGGGTCTTGTGGCGGTCTTCGGTGGTGCGGACGAAGTCGTCGTTGCTGAAGCCCATGAAGGTGAAGGCGTCCTTGAAGCGTTCAGCGTTCTTCGTGGCCCAGTCCATGGGCGACATGCCGTTGTCGGCGGCGGCCTTGACGACCTTCTCGGCGTGCTCGTCGGTGCCGGTGAGGAAGAAGACGTCGCGGCCGAGGAGGCGCTGGGCGCGGGCGAGGACGTCGGCGACGAGGGTGGTGTAGCAGTGGCCGATGTGGGGGCGGTCGTTGACGTAGTAGATGGGCGTCGTGATGTAGCACGGCGCGTGGTCGTTGGCGTGGGCGGGGGTGTTCGTCTGGTCCGTCGCGGGCGTCTGCGTCATGGAGCATTATCGCGGGGCGGGGGGCGGCTGGAGCGCGCGGTCCGGGAAGGGGGCGTGGGCGGCGCGGGGGCGGGGTTGCTTATGCTTCGGGAATCCACCCGTTGGGAACGGGGCCTTTGGAGGCGACTTGGAACGCGAGGAGTTCGAGAAACGGGCGCTCGAGCACGTCGATGCGGTGTACCGCATGGCGTATCACCTTGCGCGGAAGTCGGAGGAGGCGGAGGAGATCGTGCAGGAGGTGTACCTCCGGGCGATGCGTCCGCGGACGATCGAGCGGTTCGAGGACAACTCGGCCGAGGGCGGGGGCGGGATCCGGGCGTGGTTGTTCGCGATCACGCACAACGTGTTCTACACCCGGATCAAGAAGCAGAAGCGTGATCCGATGCAGGTGGAGGCGTTCTTTGGCGAGGCGGCGGACGCGACGCCTCCCGACGAGGCGCCCCCCCACTGGGACGGGGCGCCGATCGAGTGGGAGCACGTCGACGAGACGCTGAAGGCGGCGATCGATGATCTGCGTCCGGAGTACCGGGAGGTGCTGCTGATGTGGGGCGTCGAGGGGCTGAAGTATCGGGAGATCGCGGAGATTCTGGATGTGCCGATCGGGACGGTGATGAGCCGGCTGCATCGGGCGCGGAAGATCCTCGCGGACGGGCTGCTGGCGGATGAGAAGGCGGTGGATCGGCTGGGACTGCGGATGGGGGCGGTGGATCCGTCGTAGCGGGTTGGATCTGGATCTCACTGAAACTCTAACTGAGACTGAGGCTCAGGTGGATCTTTTGCGGTCGGGCGCGGGTTTCATCGGAATAGGGCCCGTGGGGGGTTCGTTGAAGGGGTAGCCACGGAGGGGTCCGTGGTAGATCCGGTTCGGATCGACCCTCATGGGGAATGAAGAGAAGCAGCGGACCTGAGCGTCCGGGGCCGCCTTGGGCGGGTCCTGCCTTGATCGGCAGGGCGTCTCAGGCGAGCCGTCGGGGGGTTCGGGCGAGCGGCTGGGAGGCGCGCGGGCGAAGGGTGTCGGCTGACGCCGATAAGCGGGACGCCTCGCGGAACATCGATCAATGGCCGAACATTTGTTTGGCAGTGGCGTTCGGTGGTGGAGTGCGGAACGTGTCGGGAGTCAACGATATGTCGTCCTCGGGTCATGACAACGAACGGCGTCGGCTTGCGGTTGAGGAACTCGGCCGCGCGGCCGCGATCCGCGCGCTTGCGGACGACGAGATCTCCCTTGATCAGGCGGCGGCTCGTGGCGTGGATGTTTCGGAGGGGTCGGACGATCAGCGTTCGGCGTCGTTCGAGCGTTCGCTGCGGGCTTCTGTTGGTCGGGCGATGAGCGAGTCGGCGGCGCCCGCGGCGCTGGCGGGTCGGATTTCGGCGGCGATCGCGGCGGAGCGGGCGCGGGAGGACGAGCTGGTCGGCGAGGCGCTCGACGAGCGGGCGGACGAGACGCGTCGTCCGGCGTTCTGGCAGCGTCACAGCCGGGCTATTGGCGCCCTGGCGGCGGTGATGGTCCTCGGATTCGTGGGCGTGTTTCTGTCGACGGTGCCGTTTGGGCACGAAACTGAGTTGGAGTATCGCAACCGTCTGACGTCGTTCGTTGCGAACGAGCACAGCCGGGTGAGTCGGAGCGAGGCCGCGATCGAGCGAAAGTTCTCGCTGAAGACGGCGGAGGCGGCGCACGACGACTTGCTCGGCGTGTTCGGGAAGAACGTCGCGATTCCGGATTGCGTGAACAACGGGCTGACGTTCGTGGGGTGTGGCGACTGCCACGTTCCGGGGACGCGGAACTCAGCGCACATGCAGTTCGTCGTTCAGCGCGCGGGTGAGGGAGCTGACGCGGCTTCGGGCGCTCGGTACAGCCTGTTCGTGGGTGACGACGAGGGGGCGCTTCGGCTGGATCCGACGACGGTGTACCAGATCGACACGGCGAGCTGCGGCGTGCCGGAGGCGCGGGTTTACGTCTGGACGGCGGATCAGTTGATGTACTGCCTGGTGACCAAGGACGCGTCTGGAGCTGCGGCTGGTTCTTCTATTGGGGCCACGGCCTCGACGGAGAACGTCGTTGGCGACGCGACCTGTCAGCGGCTTCTGACGCTGCTGGACGCCCCGGGGCGGATGCGGCCGTTCTGACCGGCGACTGGTCGCTTTGGGTGGTCGTTCTGGCCGCCACTTGGCCGCTCGTTTCCGTATTCGCGATTGGTTTGCATGGGGCGGACGCCGGGTTGCTGGCGGGTCGATGGCGGGTTTTGGAGGCGGCTCGCGCGGGCAATTCTCGCGCTTGGGGGCCTTCAGGGCTTCATATCGCCATATTTGCACAACGAAACGGGCGTGATCGCCGATCGTTCGAGGGTCCGCGGACGTAGATCCTTGGATGGCTCGCGTACGATCCTGAGAGGTTGACCATGCACACGCTGACGCACAGGCGAATCGCCGTTTTGACCGTTCTTGCCGTGGCGGGCGGGAGCGCTGGTGTGGCTGTCGCTCAGAACGCGCTGGGCGACGGTCGGGCGCTGGACGCGAATCTGAGTTCGAGCGGTCGTTACAACGCGCAGGGGCCGAGTTTCGAGGCGGAGCTTCGGTTCCGGAACGCGATCGCGACGGGGAACGCCCCGAACGGGTTGTCGTTCCGCGGCGACACGCCGTACTCGGCGCCTTCGGAGTTTCGCGGGGTGCTGGGTTCGAACGATCTGTTCTCGTTCCGGCGCGACTCGCTGACGAGCGGGCTGGCGGGGATGGGGATCCGCGGGACGGACGCGTTGCAGTTTCAGATGGCGTTGACGTCGGGCTCGACGCCTCCGCAGAACCTGGTGGGGAGCTACGTGCAGCTTCAATCGGGCGCAGGGGCTTCGGCGAGCTTCGTCGGTGGGCCTGACGGATCGAACGCGGGGTTTGAGAACGCGCAGACGGCGATCACCTCGCGGTCGGAGCTTGACGACCTCTCGGACCAGCGGGGGACATTGCTTTGGTCGCTGCGGTCGCCGAGCGGGTATCGGTCGACACGAGGGCTTCAGCCTTCGATCCTCGGGATGGCGACGGATCCGGACACGGGGTCTCGTCGCGGGCTGATCGCGTCGACGCTCGGCGGCGTTCGGTTGTCGCCGTTGCTCGGGCCGAACGCGGCGGCGGATGCGCTGGGCGATGAGTCGGACGGGCGCGAGTCGGTGACGGCGGCGGCGCGGACGAGCTCGCCGCTTGCCCAGTTCGCGCTCGAGAGCGGGCGCGAGGGTGTCGAGATCGAGCCGGAGGAGACGGCGCGGCCGCAGACGCTGGACCAGCGGATCCAACAGGACTTTGACGCGGCGCTCGAGGCGGCGCGGACGCGGGCCGAGGCGTCGGGCGCGGACAGCCCCGAGGCGGAGGTGCGTGGGCTTCAGCGGTGGCTGGTCTCGGGCGACGACCGGACGATGCCTTGGTACAACCCGCTCGACGAGGACGCGGAATCGGACGATGGCGAGCCGGAGGAGGCCGCGGAGGCTCGCGGTCGGCTGTCGGCGCAGTCGGTCGAGCTGTTGCGGTCGATGCAGGAGCGTCGGGAGAAGCTGCTCGGCGACGCGCAGTCGAAGATGACGCCGTACACGACGCAGATCGCGAGCGGCGAGCGTCTGATGGCGGCGGGTCGCTACTTCGACGCGGAGGCGAGGTTCGCGGCGGCGCTGTCGGTCAGGCGTGGGGACGTGACGGCGCAGGTCGGGCGGTTGCACGCGCAGATCGGCGCGGGGCTGTTCAGCTCGGCGGCGGTGAACCTGCGGACGATCATCGCGGAGAAGCCGCGGATGATCGCGGTGCGGTATGACGAGGCGTTGATGCCGCCGGCGGATCGGCTGTCGGAGGTGCAGGCGACGCTCGAGGCGATGTGGCGTATGGACGCGGAGTCGGAGAGCCTGCCCGGGGCGATCGACGCGGCGCTGCTGAGCGCGTACCTCGCGTACCAGCGGGGCGACCGGACGGCGGTCGCGGCGGCGCTGCTGCGTTTCGACGAGCTTGCGCAGCGGATGGCGGGTGATCGGAGCACGGTGGATACGCGTGTGTCGCCCGTGCTGCTGCAGGTCTGGGGCTCGGGCGATGGCGCTGCGGAGCTGCCCGCGATGGACGATGGCGGCGGAGATCGATCGGAGTGATGACGACTGAAGGGTCCACCGTTGGGGACGACGCCTCGTCCGATCGTGACGGGGCGGGCGGTCGGCCCGTGGGGCTGAGCATCCGCGACTTCCTGACGGACGGGTCGCTTGCTTCGCTGTGCGCTGCGCTGAGTTCGCTGAGCGGCCTGGACGTTCAACTCCGGGACGAGTCGGGGCGGCGGATCGTGGCGAGCGACGACTCGGGGCTGTGGACCATCCTGGATCAGGAGGCTTCGGGGGAGGCGCCCGCGATGGCTGACCGCGTGCCGATCCTGCTCGGGGATCAGGCGGTCGGCGAGATCGTGGTGGCGCCGGGGGCGCCTTCGCTGACGGGGGCGTCGCGGGAGCACGTGCTGTCCGTTGCCCGTGCTGTGCGGGCGACGGCGGGCGAGGTGATCGCGGACGTCACCGAATTGCGTCATCGGGTGAAGGAGCTCGACGTCCTGCATCGGCTGAGCGCGATGCTGACGAGTCCGAACGTGACGCCCGAGGCGATGCTCGACGCAGCGCTGGCATCGGCGCTGGACGCGCTCGATCTGGACGCGGGATCGATCGTTCTGCTGCCGACGGACGCGGACGGGATGCCGTCGGGCGAGAACGAGGGCGAGCTTCGGCTGATGGCGAGCCGGAACCTGAGCCGGGAGTGGCTCGAGAGCCCGGTTCCCTTGAGCCAGGACCGCGAGTTCGACCGGACGGTCTTGAGCGGGCGGGTGCTGGCGATCGAGGACCTGCTGGCGGACCCGAGGACGCTGACGCCTGCGCGGCTCGAGCGGGAGGGCGTTCGAGGGTTCATCTCGGCGGCGATGATCTCGCGGGAGCGGCTGATCGGTGTGATCCGGCTGTACAGCCGGTCGGTGCGACGGTTCACGCCGCCCGAGCGGCTGCTTCTGAAATCGATCGGCGAGCAGGCGGCGGCGGCGGTGGAGCAGGCGACGCTGCTGCACGCGCAGCAGGAGGAGCGGCGGATCCAGCGTCAGCTCAAGCTGGCGAGCGCGGTGCAGGCGCGGATGCTCCCGGCGCGGCTTCCGAAGCGGGACGGGGTGGACATCGCGGCGCGGAGCGTGCCTTCGACGGAGCTTGCGGGCGACTTCTACGACGTGTTCGGCGTGGAGGACCGCCTGGGGATCGTGATCGGCGACGTGGTCGGCAAGGGCGTGGCGGCGGCGCTGATGATGAGCTCGGTGCGCGGGAGTCTGCGGGCGTTCGCCCAGGACACGGCGGCGGTCGACACGGTGCTGACGCGGACGAACCGGGCGATGTGCCGGGACACGCTGGACAACGAGTTTGCGACGACGTGGTACGGGGTGCTTGATCCTGAAACGGGAGCGCTCGAGTACTGCAGCGCGGGGCACGAGCCGCCGTTCGTGATCCGTGCTCGCGAGGGGGACGAGGTCGACAGCTCGGCGGTGCGTCCGCTCGGCGTCGGCGGGCTGGTGCTGGGCGTGGACGCGGGCCAGGTGTACAAGGTGTTCCAGCATCGCCTGGAGCCGGGCGACGTGCTCGTGGCGTACACGGACGGGCTGACGGACGCGCGCGACTTCTCGAACGAGAAGTTCGGATTCTCGCGGCTGGTGCACGCGGTGGTGGACGCTCTGCGCGAGAACGTCAACGCCTCGGCGGAGGACGTGCTCGAGCGGGTGATGTGGACGCTGCGTCAGTTCAGCGGGCTGCGTGAGCAGGTTGACGACGAGACGATCGTGGTGCTGCGTTATCGGGGCGGGGGCGCCGAGCGCGACGGTTGATCGTCAGCCCGGTCCGAATCTCCATCCGGAGCCGTCGCGGAGTCCTTCACGAGAAGGCGATTTGGTCTTGATTTCGGCGATTGTCATCGTCGCGAACACGACTGGCCAGATCGACACCGGCAATCGCTCGATCGGCGTGGCGCCTCGATAGAAGTTGACGAATTCGGTCGTGTCGTCGCAGCGGAGGACACTGAGGAGGTCGGATTCTTCCGTCTTCGTGAGGTAGAGTCCCGCGCTGCGGGTGTAGTCATGGAAGAAGATGTCGAGCTTTGTCGCGAAGCCTTCAGTAGGACGCATGGTGTCCTTGCGTCCGGTGAGGGTCGCGACGATGCGTTCGGCTGCTACGAGCATCGACTGCGACTCGCCGGCGTGCCACGGCTGACCGTCGTCCAACAGGCGCTGGAGGCACCATGACATCTTCGTCATCACGTCGTTGAGTTCCGACGTGCGCTCTCGGAGCGAGATCAGTTCTTCGCGCTCCGCGGGGGTTCGGTCGGCCTTTGCCTCCAGATCAGCCGCCCGGCCGCGGACTCGATCGATCATGTCGGCCCGAAGGCGGATCGGCGGGTCGGCGCCCGGGGCGGTGGCGTGGAGCGCTTCGAGGAGGGTTGCCCTGGCGTCGTCGGGGTCGACGAAGCGGCCCTGCTCGTCGAGGGATATCTCGAAGAGCTCGGGAGGAGGATTGCTGCTTCTGTCGTCGTCGAGATCGTCAGACGGCGGCATCGGAAACCGTGTCGGATCGTCAAGGAGTTGAACAGCGGCTTCGAGGGCGATCGTGTGCTGCCACTCGGGATCGATGTCGGTGTCGGGATCGCTCCGGAAGTGGACGCTCAGCAGCGCGTAGGCGACGGAGACGGCGTAGGCGCCGTTGAGACTGTCTGGGCTGTGTCGGTCACGGATGGCGGCGCGGAGAGCGTGCGTAGTTCGGAACAGCTTCCGGATCGGGGGGAACGAGGCGTCGACATGGGCGGCGGAACCGCCGTTGGCTGCGCGGATCGCCGCGACGGCTTGCTCGAGCGTCATTCCGGCTGCGGCGGCCTCTCGGAGGAAGAGCCTGGTCTGCAGATCGCGTTCGAGCTTCGCGTAATCCCAGAACGGGATGTGGCGGAACTCGGGGTAGGACACGTTGTCCTTGGACCTGGCCATGGTGGCGAAGTCGATGATGACGGGATAGGAGGCGTCGGCGCCGGCTTCGAAGAGCACGTTGCCGGCGTTGAGATCCCCGTGGCCGAGGCCGCGAACGTGCGGGAAGGTGTCGCGCTTCTGGTGGACGTTTCGCCATCGGTCGAGCAGTCGCTTGCGCTGATCGTCGGAGAGGTGCGGGGTCGCGTCGGCGAGTGTCGTGTCGAGCCTGGGGATGCGGGGCATGTGGCCCACGCAGGACATGACATCGTTCTCGATGGCCACAATGGACTTGAGCGACGTCACGACGCGGGACATGAGAGCTTCCAGCGCGCCGACGGAGGACTGGGCGTATCCGCGCTCGAGGGTGGTCGGGTTGAAGTCGGCGAGGCTCTCCGCGAACCTGCAGAGCAGGATCCGGGACGCGAAGATCGGGACGAGCGTCGGCGCGGCGGTGACTTTCCCGGCGACGCGTTCCTGGTTGATCTTGCGTTCCTGGATGATGAGCTTCGGATCTGCGCAGATCTTTGCGACGAGCGGGGCCCGCGGTCCGTTGGCGTCGGCGTGGCGGATCAGGAAGACGGCGGCGCCGGACCGGCCTGGCTTGAGTGGGCGCACCGCGATCTCGGCAACAGCGGATCCCGATGCTTGAGCGACCTGATCCTCGAACTCCTCGACGTTGCCGAGGATGTCTCCGATCATCTCGTTGGCGTTGTCCAAGTACGAGAATTGCACGTACAGATCCCCTTTATGGCTCGCTGCCGCGCGTGAGTTGGCGGCAGACCCATATAGGAAATCGTACGGAATCTGGCTTTATTCGGTTTGACCGTCCTGGCGGGCGTCTCAGGCTGCGGGTGGGGGCGTGGAGTCGTCGCGGGAGCGGCCCGGGAAGGGGAGGGGCTCCCATTCGTCGACCATGGCGCCGAGTTCACGCAGCTTGGCCTCGGCGCGGTCGAGCGCGATCTCGGCTTCGTGGCGTGAGCGGCGGCCCGGGACACGGTCGGAGCGTGCCCATCGGTTGACAGCGGACTCGCGGGCCCGATCGGCGGGGAAAGGGATCGGGCGGGCGTCGATAGCATCGTCGGACGCGAGCTTGAGATATGACATCCGCGAACCTCCTTGATCCGGACACCGATGAACGAGCGTTCATTCGGCGTCGATCGGGTTCGAGGTGAGCCCATCGGCAAGACTTGCGCCGGGGAATGGCCGTCTGTGCCGTGTGGGCGAGTCCCGAACCCTGGGGAGGCACTCCATCGCCCCCCAACCGCATCGATATCGGCGCTGGGCGGGCGGCGGACGTAAGGAAACACTCACGGCGATGAAATCGCGTGGCGAAATCGCTACTTGGACGTTGTGACGGACGTTGAGGCGTCGGACTGCGCACGTCCTGCCCCGATGGTGGGCTCCTGGTGGCGCGCGAGTCGGGCGATGTTGGCGCGGTGCTTGTAGATGATGAGCGCGCCGAGGACGGCGGTGGCGATGACGTAGGTCGCTGATCGGACGGGCAGCGTCTGCGGGGCGGCGCCGGGTTCTTCGGGTGGATTGACGAGTGTGCGGCTTGCGAGGTTGAAGAAGTACCAGACCCAGGCTGGGGCACTGGCTGCCGCGATGATGGACGCGAGGCTGACGTAGCGCCACATCCAGAGCACGCCGAGAAAGACGAGGAGCGAGCCGAGGGCAGGGATGGTGAGCGCGGGGAAGACGCCGAGCATGGCGCCGAGGCCGGTGGCGACGCCCTTGCCGCCCTTGAAGGCGATCCACGGGCTGAACATGTGACCCATCACGGCGGCGGCGACGAGCGTGAGCCAGAGGACGGTCGCGGGCGGGGGGAGCGTGAGCGAATCGAGGCCGGTCCAGCCGACGGTTGCGCCGAAGGCGAAGACGGGCGCGAAGCCCTTGGCGGCGTCGAGCGCGAAGCAGAGGAGGAAGTAGCGGAAGCCGAGGACACGTCCGACGTTGGTGGCGCCGGCGTTCTTGCTGCCGAGGGTTCGGATGTCGACGCCTTTGGCCTTGCCGATGAGGACGGCGAAGGGGATGGAGCCGGCGGCGAACGCCGCGGCGAGGGCGATGACGAAGGGGACCCAGGGGAGGGCGGTCATCGCGCGAGCTCCTTCAGGCGGGTGGTGAGCTCGGTGGTGAAGGCGTTGAAGACGTCGTCGGGCGGGCGTGAGGCGTCGACCTGGATGTAGCGATTGGGCTCGGCCTCGATCTGTCGGTGGTAGCCCTCGCGGACGCGTTCGTGGAAGGCTCTGCCCTTGGCTTCCATGCGGTCGAGGAGGGGGCTAAGGCGGGTGGCGGCGGTGTCGGGGTCGACGTCGAAGACGATGACCTGGGTGGGGATGGCGCCGCGGGCGGCGATGTGGGCGGCGGCGGTGACGTCGTCGATGGGGACGCCTCCGGCGTAGCCCTGGTAGGCGATGGTGGAGCTGATGAAGCGGTCGGCGACGACGAGGCGCCCCGCGGCGAGGGCGGGGCGGATGACGCGCTCGACGAGTTGGGCGCGGCTGGCCATGTAGAGGAGCATCTCGCAGCGCGGGTCGATGTCCTCGTCGCCGTGGTCGAGGAGGAGGGAGCGGATGCTCTCGCCGATGAGGGTGCCGCCTGGTTCGCGGACCTCGAGGGGGTGGATGCCGGAAACTTCGCAGGAGGCGGTGAAGCGGCGGAGCTGGGTGGACTTGCCAGAACCGTCGGGGCCTTCGAAGACGAGGAAGCGGCCCGGGAGCGCAGCGACGAGGTCGTCGGGCAGGGGCTCGGCGGGTTTCTGCGATTGCGAGAACAGGGTCACGGCGGCGAGTCTACGGCGGGCGCGGCGGCTTCGAGGACATCGGCGATGCGCGAGGCCCAGGGCTCGCCGCCGAGCGCAGGATCGATGACGCCGAGTCGGACGGCGTGTCGGCGCGCGTCGAGGCGTGAGCGGTCGTCGCCTTGCTGGATCATAAGTTCGAGGCGGAGGGTCTGGGCGCGCCAGAAGCTCTGGTCGTAGCGGCCCGAGGCTTCGAGGCGGTCGGCGAGTCGGCTGAGAACGAGGAAGGCGCCGCGGTCATCGGCGAGGTTGATGCGCGCGGTGGCGTTGACGAGTTCGGCGCGGTCGAGCTGGCTCGGCGAGAGGGCGCGGCTGAGGAGGAGGTCGGCGGTGATGTCGACGGAGCGGGCGGGCTCGTCGGCGGCGACGGCTTCGGCGAGGCGGAGTCGGCGTTCGGCGACGGCGGCGCCCTCGAGGCGCGAGGCGAGATCGGCGGCGCGGGCGAGGCGATCGGGCGTCGGGTCGACCTCGTCGAGGAGGGTGAGTTCGAGGGCGTCGGCCTGGCGGTGAAGGGCGGAGGCTGGGTCGATGGCGTGGAGACGCTCGATGCCTTCGTCGCCTCGGAGGATCGCCGCGAGTTCGAGTCGCCACGCGTCGGCGCGGTCGTGGGCCGGGAAGCGTTCGAGAGCGGCGGCGAGGCGTTCGGCGCGGGCGTTGGCTGGCGTGTGGTGTGCTGCCTGCGCGACGGCTTCGGGCGCTCGGGGGTGATCGGGGGCGGCGGTTGCGAAGGACCAGAACCAGTCGGCGGCTTCGGGCGCGCGGCCAGCGTCGAGCAGGCGGATGGCGGCTTCCCACGCGGCGTCGGGGCGCTCGGTCGCCATGGCCTGGAGGCGTTGGATGGACTCGGACGCGCGGTCGGGTCGTGAGCCGACGACGAGGGCGTGGCGGTAGCGGGCGTGGACGGGGATGGCTTCGGGGGGTTGGCCCTGCGCGAGGAGGCGGTCGACGGCCTCGGTGAGTCGGACGGCGACGGCGGCGGCGAAGCGGTCGGCGCGGGCGTCTTCGAGATCGAGGAGCGGGGCGAGGGCGGCTTGCGGCGGCTGGGCGCGGTCGATGGCGCTTGCGACGCGGGCTTCGGCTTCGAGGAGCTTCCAGAAGGGGTCGGGGGCGGAGGAGCCAGGGCGGATGAAGGGGGGCTGGTGGAGACGCTGGTCGATCCAGTTGGTCCAGTTGGTTGGGGGCGAGTCGGATGCCAGCGCCGCGCGGCTCGCGGCGAGGAGGGCGCGGGCCTGCTCGATCGCGGAGAGTTCGAGGTCGGGGAGTTCGGTGAGGAGTGAGGACGCGACGTTGGCGGCTTCGTCGGGTTCGGCGAGGAGTCGCGCGGCGATGGTGAGGAGTCGGCGGCGTTCGGCTTCGGCTTCGGGGGCGAGGAAGCGGACGCTTGCGAGTTCGGCGCGGACGGCGAGGCCGGCGTCGCGGTGGATGTCGTCGCGATCGGTCGAGGCGCCTCGGGCGGCCCAAGCTGTTGCGCGAGCGAGGCGAATGGCGTCGTCGCCTGTTGGGCGAGATGGCGGGGCGTTTGCGAGGTCGTCGAGCGCGGCGTTCGCGACGCGGGCGATGCGTGAACGTTCGTCGGGTGTGGGGAGGCCGAAGGCGGCGTGGAGCCATGCGGCGGTGATGGCGGGGTCGGCGAAGCGGTCGCGCACGGACTCGGCGGCGGCGAGGGATTCGAGGTCTCGCTCGGTCGGCTTCGGGGGCTCGGCATTGACGCGGCCGAGGTCTTCGAGGGTGAGGAGGCGGAAGGAGCCTGCGCCGTCGCCGTGGGCGAGGCCGATCTTTTCCATGAGCCGGGTCGGGTCGGGGTTGATGAACTGGATGGACTTGATGACGGCGGGACGGAAGCCGGTCTTGGGGTCGATGGGGTTGAGGCGGTCGAGTTCGTCGAGCGTTGCGTCGGCGCCGACGCCCCACATGGGATCGGCGCCGGTGCGGGGGATGCTCTGGCTGAGGAGGTAGACAAGTTCGGGGTCGAGCGCGAGGGCGGCGCGGAGGCCGTCGAGGGGGTTGGAGCGGCCCTGGGCGGTGAGGCCGTCGAGCCATTGCGCGACGCGGCGTTTGACGGGCGTGATTGGGCGGAGCCAACCGTCGTCGTCGTCGCTTTCGAGCGGTGGTTTGCGGTAGTCGCGTTCGCTGTCGGCGCCGAAGACGACGATCTGGAAGCGTTGCGTCGGGCTGAGGCGTTGGAGGCTTTCGCTCAGGTGATCGAGGACGAGGGAGAGGCTGGCGATCATCGCGCCCGATCCATCGACGACGTAGACGATGCTGGCCGCTGCCTTTTCGGGCGCGAGGCCTCCGAAGGAGAGGGCGGTGAGCGTTTCGGTCGGCGGGGGGAGGTCGGCGGGGGCGAGGCTGCGGATTTCCGACGGCGGCGGCGCGAGCGCGGCGCCCGGGGCGGCGAGGTCGCTCGGTGGCGGCGCGGGGGCGGGGGTCGCTGCTTCGCGCGCGATGGCGGCGGCGTTGTCGGGAGAGATCGGCGACGTCGGGGTGGACGGTTCGGCGGGCGCGCGCTGCACGGGCGAGCGGTTTGGCGGCGACGGCGAGCGTGGGCCGTCGATGGGGGCGAGGTCGATCTCGGCGAGGCGTGGGCGTTCGGTGGAGGCGTCGGGGCCTGAGACGCCAACGGCGAAGGCGCCGATGGTCGCGATCAGGAGGAGATGGATGACGACGCTCAGCGCGGTCGGGAGGGCTTTGCGGCGCCACGCGTCGGTGACGAACGCGGCGAGTCGGCGCTGCGTCTTCAGTCGCACGGGTCAGTCGTCCTCTTCCTCTTCGGCGTCGTCCGCGAACTCGTCCTCATACCGCGCTCCGAGGGCGCCGTCGAGGGAGGCGGCGCCGGCGCCCGTGAAGACAAGGGCGAGGGAGGCGCAGAAAATGAGCAATTGCCAGAGCGGGGCGGACCAGAGGGCGGGGTCGTGCCAGGGCTGGTGGTTGGGGAGGAAGCCGAGGAGGGCGTCGCCCTTCGAGACGTAGGGGCCGATCTGCGTAAGCCATGCGGCGGCGACCATTGTCGACGCGGCGACGAGCGCGGAGATGCGTGTGAGGGCGCCGAAGAGGAGGAGAACGCCCGCGATCGCCTCGGTGATGGCGACGGCCCACGCGAGAAGGACGGGCGTGCCGCCTCGCGCTGCCCAGTCGGGCCAGTACGGGCGCGGCGACGGCTCGCCTTCGGCGGCGGGGGTCGGGTTGGCGGCGTTGTGGACGAGGACGGCGATCTTGAAGAGGCGGCGTCCTCGGTAGGAATCGGCCTCGATCGCGGTCTCGGTCGGCTCGCTCGGGACGAGGGTCGTGCCCATCGCGGCGAGGGTCTGCTGCTCGGCGGGGGCGAAGTTCACGTCACCGACGAGCTTGCCGAAGCCCGACCAGATGAACGTCACGCCGATCGCGAAGCGAATGAGGAGGTTTGCGACGGCGTGCACGGCGGGGCTTGGTGATGCCATGGGTCGATGTCCTCTGCGTAAGCGGCGCGCGAGACCGCGAGATCGTTGATCGATAGTATCGGACGCGCGCGGCGCGACACTCCGGGATCGGGTTGGATCGGGTTGGATCGGGCTGGATCAGGTTGGGATCGGGGTGATCGGCGTTGCGAGCGGGCGTGGCGGAATTGGCAGACGCGCGGGGTTTAGGTCCCCGTGGCCGCATAGGCCGTGCAGGTTCGAGTCCTGTCGCCCGCATTGGTTTGGTGAAGCGACGGAGCGACGGAGCGACGAAGCGACGGAGGGGGAAAGGCACTCGATACGAGGGTCTGCGTTGGTCCGGACGGCTATTGAGGCTGCACGACGACGCTGGCGACGGTGAAGTCGTCGGCGATGGCGTCGGTTTGGGCGTGGGAGCGGACGGCGTCGGCGAGGCGTTTGACGTCGCTTCTGGCATCGCCCGGCCCGCGGATGACTTCGATGACGCGCTTGGAGCCGAACTGGACGCCGTCGGGGTCGGGCTGTTCGACGAGGCCGTCGGAGAAGAGGATGAGGCGTGAGCCGGGCTCGAGGGGGATGGTCTCGGTCTTGTAGGGGAAGTCGGCCTGCACGCCGACGATGAGGCCGCCTTCGCACTCGACCTTGCGTTCTTCGCCGGCGGGGTCGAGGATCATCCAGTGGCCGTGGCCCGCGTCGACGAAGCTCATCTGTCCGGCGCGGGGATCGAGGACGCCGAGCCAGAGCGAGATGAACGAGCGGTCGGCGATGTGCGCGGCGAGGTAGGCGTTGGCTTCGCTGACGACCTCGGCGGGGTCGGCGCTGTGTCGGAGTGACATGCGGAGCATGGTCTGCGCGGCGGCCATGAGGATGCCGGCGCCCGCGCCTTTGCCCGCGACGTCGCCGATGAGGACGCCGACGGGTCGGTCGGGGTCGCCTTCTTCACCGAGGGGGACGATCTCGAAGAGGTCGCCCGCGACGTGTCGGCCCGGTCGGGACTGGAGGGCGTAGCTGTAGCGGCCGATCTCGCCCATGGGGGGAGGCATGATGAGGCGTTGGGCTTCGCGCGCTGCGCGGAGATCGCTCGCGATGCGGGACTGGGCCTTCTCGAGCTCGACGCGCTTGATGTTGCCGAGCGCGAGGCCGGCCATGCGGCTGATGGCCTGGCAGAACGCGGCGGCGTCGGCTTCGGCGTTGGTCGCGCCGCTTCGCGCGTCGAGATAGATGTAGGCCTCGACGGAGCCACCGAGCATGACCGGGGCGCACAGGGCGGAGCTGATGCCGAGGCGGACGATGCTCTCGGAGTGGTTCATCTCGGCCTCGCCCTGGATGCGGACGATCTCGCCTTCGGAGGCGGCGTTGATGAGCGAGCGGGAGAAGGTGAACGCGCCCGCGTCGGGCTGGTGGTTGATCTCGCCTTCGGCGGAATCGTCGTCGAGCGGCGCGCGGGCGGCGATGAGTTCGATCTCCCCCACCGCCGAGACGGGGCGGATGAACGCGGCTCGCTTGAAGCGGGTGCCCTGGCAGACGGCGTCGAGGACGCGCTCGGCGAGATCCTGAAGGGTTGTCGCGGCGTTGATCGCGGCGGCGCCTTCGAGGACGAGGTCGAGGCGTTGCTCGGCCATGGAGCGGAGTTCGCGGACGGGCACGCGCTGGACGCGGTGCGAGGTGGTCGCGAGGTCGTTGCTGGTGGGCATCGACGTGCCCGCGCTGTCGGAGCCGGTGCGGACGCGGAAGGTCCACGGGCCGATGCGCACGAGGTCGCCATCGAGGACGGGGGCGGGTTGCTCTGGATCGAGGCGGACGCCGTTGAGGAAGGCGCCGTGGCGGCTGTCGAGATCGGCGATGAACCACTCGCCTCCTCTAGCGGTGATGCGGCAGTGGCGGCGTGAGACGGTCTTGTCGGCGAGTTGACGGTCGGCGGCGGAGGAGCGGCCGAAGACGACGGGCCGGTCGGCGGCGACGACGATGGTGTCGATGGGCGGACCGGCGATGGCCTCCATCTTCAGAACGGGTTCTGTGTCGCTCGTCACGCGTGGCCTCTCGGATCGCCGGTGGATGCTTCCGGAGTGAGTATATCGGGGCGACGTCCGAACCCCTTACGGGGGGCTTGGTTCCCGCGAGCGGCGCGTTAGGCTGTACACTTCGGGGGTTGTTCGCGAGGGGGCGAACGGAACGCTCGAACGGGGGCATGTCCCATGGCACATGACCGCGACCACGGCGCGCCGGAGGGGGCGTGCGAGGGGCGACCGGATGAGGCGCTGGTTCAAGCAGCGCTCGGCGGCGAGCGTGAGGCGCTGATCGAGTTGCTCGAACGGATGGCGCCGGGGGTTCGGGCGGGGATCTCGAAGCGGATCTCCGGGTTCATGCAGAGCCAGCTCGACGAAGACGACGTGATGCAGGTCACCTATATCGAGGCGGTGACGCGGCTCGATCGGTTCCGCGGGGGCGGGGCTTCGGGTTTTCGGGCGTGGCTGACGCGGCTGGCGGAAAACAACCTGATTGACGCGATTCGGATGATCGAGGCAGATAAGCGTCCTCACCCGAAGCGGCGCGTGGAGGGGGCTGGGAGCGACAGCCACATTGCGCTGGTGGAGCTGATCGGCGTGACGCTGACGACACCGAGTCAGGCGGCGGCGAGGGACGAGATTCGCGACGCATTGGACCGTGTTTTGTCGCAACTGCCGCCGGATTATGCGAGTGTGATTCGTCTGTACGACCTGGAGCAGCGCTCGGTCGAGGCGGTTTCACAGGACTTGGGGCGGAGCGTCGGAGCGGTCTACATGCTCCGTGCGAGGGCTCATGAGCGGCTTCGGGACCTCCTTCCGGGGGAGTCGAAGTTCTTCTCGGTGGCCTGACGCGATTCTGAGTTTTTTTCTTGTCTCGTGTGACTGTCGCGGGTCATCTGCGTTCAGCCAACAACGGCCGCCTTCTGCGAAGTGGGACAGCAGTCGATGAGTGACCGCGGGGACGGACATCTGAATGGCGGGCCGGGACCGGGCCACACGCTGGGCCAAACCTTGGGCCAGACGTCCGGTTCGGGATCGTCGCGTGGGCTTGATGCCGACCGTGCAGAGGCTCCTCGCTCGGCGACGGGGCGTTCGAGTGAACGCGCGCTCATTCTCAACGCGATCAATCAGGCGGACGCGTTCGAGCGTTCGAAGTCGCGATCGGCGTTGGTTCCGGGGGTGGCTGATCTGCCGCCCGATTTCTTTCCCGGGTACGACGTCGAGGAACTGATCCATAGCGGCGGGCAGGGCGTGGTGTACCGCGCGATCCAGCGCGCGACGGGTCAGCGTGTCGCGGTGAAGCTGCTTCACGGTTCGGCGGCGGGCTCGTCGGGGCGGGCTCGGTTTGATCGCGAGGTGCAGGTGCTCGGGCAGCTCGAGCATCCGGGGATCGTGAAGATCCTGGACAGCGGACAGACGGACGACGGCGCGTTGTATTACGTGATGTCGTACATCGGCGGGCTGCCGCTCGATCGGTACATCAAGCGGCTCTCGGCGCGTGACGAGTCGACGGAGACGCGTGGTCGATCGACGCGGACGGTCTTCGAGACGGGCGGCACGCGGGGGCGTTCTCGCGGCGGTCGGATGACCGAGCGGCTCGAGCTGTTCTGCCAGATCTGCGAAGCGGTGAACGCGGCGCATCTGAAGGGCGTGATCCATCGGGATCTCAAGCCTGCGAACGTGAAGCTCGCTTCGGACGGTCGGCCGATCGTGGTGGACTTCGGGCTGGCGAAGCTGGCGTTCGGCGACCAGGTCTCGGGAGGCGTCTCCGGCGGCGGTTCGGGCGTTTTAGAGGATTCGGGCGATCTGTCGTCGGTGATGACGCGGACGGGTCAGTTCGTCGGGTCGCTGCCGTGGTCGAGTCCTGAGCAGGCGGAGGGGCGGGTTGACGGCGTCGATACACGAAGCGATGTGTACAGCCTCGGTGTGATCCTCTATCAGCTCCTGACGGATGGGAAGTTCCCGTACCGGGTCGTCGGATCGATGCGCGACGTGATGGACGCGATTGCGCGAGCGGAGCCGGCGCGGCCCGTGACGGCGCGCGGTCGTGTCGACGCGGAGCTGGTGACGATCGTGCTCAAGGCGCTGTCGAAGAGCCCGGAGCGTCGGTATCAGAACGCGGGTGAGCTTGGGCGAGACGTTCGGCGGTACCTGCGTGGCGAGCCGATCGAGGCGAAGCGTGACAGCAGCATCTACGTGCTGACGAAGGTCGCGTCGCGGCATCGCGCTCCGCTGAGTTTCGCGGCGGCGTTGATGATCGGCGGCGTGGCGTTCATGGGGTTCGCGACGTACGCGTGGGGCCAGGCGGAGAAGCAGCAGGCGATCGCGGAGACGGAGCGTGACCGGGCGCAGCAGAACTTCGACAGCGTGCGGGAGCTGGCGCGGTCGGTGATGTTCGAGTTCTACGACGGCGTGGATCACCTGCGCGGCGCGACGGGCGTGCGTGAGTCGATGGTTCGCGCGGCGTCGGACTATCTCGGGAAGCTGAACGAGCAGGTGTCGGTCGGTCACGCGCCGCTCGAGTTGGTGAGCGAGCTGGCGGCGGGGTATCAGCGGCTCGGGGACCTGCTCGGCGAGAGCTACGCGCGGAACACCGGGACGACGCTCGAGGCGGAGACGGCGTACGCGGAGTCGCAGCGTCTTTGGGCGCGTGTCGTGGCGGCGCGGCCCGCGGATGTTGACGCGATCATCGGCGAGGCGCGGGCGCGGCTCGGGCTGGCTGACTCGGCGGCGCGGGATCGGCGGTACGAGGCGGCGAACGGGATGATCGAGGGCGTGATCGCGGATCTCGACGAGGCGGTCGAGGCGTTCGCGGGGGCGCGTGAACTTCGACGCGAGCTTGCGTCGGCGCATCGCGCGCACGGTCAGACGCTGGCGCGTCAGTCGCGAGCGGTCGAGGATCGGGGCGCGTTCGAAGCTCTGATCGAGGGCTCACTCGCGGCGCACGCGGAGGCGGAGTCGTTGTACGCGGGGCTTGTGGTGGAGGATCCGTCGGACGTCGAGGCGGCGCGGAGCCGGGTGGTGTCGACGAGCGGGCGCGCGATCGCGCAGCTCGACGCGGCGCACTGGCTCGCGGGGCGGGCGGCGCTCGCGGAGGGCGCTGAGCGGGACGCGATGATCGGCGACGCGGAGCGGGCGTTCCGGGCGGCGCGGGAGCCTGGGGAATCGTCGCTCGCGGCGTTTACGCGGTTGTCGCGCGAGCATCCGGAGGACGCGCGGCTGCGGCGTGACACGTGGCTTGCGCACCACACGATGGGGATGATCCACGCGGGGCTCGCGCGGGCTGTGGAGCTTTCGGACGCGGAGAGCGCGGATGCCGCGACGGCGGTGGCGGAAGCCGATCGGCTTGCGATGGCGTCGTACGAGACGGCGCTTGCGATCGCCGAGGAGCTGGCGATGGATCGCTCGAACCTCGAGGCGCAGCGCGACGTTGGCGTGATGTTGAACAAGGTGGGCAATCAGCTCACGGCGGACGGGCGGCTTGAAGAGGCGGCGTTGCTTTACGACGACCTCATCGAGCGTCGGAGGGATGTGCTCGCGGGTGATCCTATCGCTCGGCACCAGCGGGACCTTGCGGTGGCGTACTACAAGCGAGGCGACATCGAGGAGCGTCGCCTCGCTTCGGGCGCCTTTGCGAGTCGGGCGGTCGCGATCGACGCGTTCACCCAAGCGCGGGATCTGGCGTTTGCTTCGGCGGATAACGCCGAGCGCGAGCCGATCATCGCCCGAGCCGCTACCGCCGCTATTGAGCGGTTGGAAGCGAGCGAATGAAATTCTCGATGGAGCGGTGAGATTTCGGCGACCTGTCGGTACGCTGTTTCCGAGGAGAAGCTGCGTTCGACTTTGATCGCGGGCTTTTATGTCTATGGGAGGAGAAAGGATGATTCGTCTCACCGGCGGTGTGGTTGCGGCGCTTGCGTCGGCTGCTGTGATGGCTCAGCCCTCCGTTACATCGGAGTGGGCTGACGCCGTTTCGGGGTCGTGGTCGAACGCGTCGAACTGGACGCCCGCGATGTTTCCGGACAACGACGCGTCGAACACGTTTGGTGTTTCGATCAGCGCGGTCGGGACGGCGTTCGTGGTTGACCTGGACATCGACGCGATGATCGACGAGCTGACGCTCGACTCGGGGGACGCGACGCTTGACCTGAGCGGGCGCACGCTCTCGGTTCTGGACGGGGTCACGCTTTCGGGATCGACGCTGCGCGGACTGAGCAGCGGGAGGTTCGAGGCGAGCGGCTTGACAGGCGTGGAGTCGATGGTGTTCGACGGCGCGTTCAGCGCGGTGTTCAACGACGGGGCCACGTTCAGCGGCAACACGGTGACGGGCTCATCGGTCGAGCTTGGCGGGCTGACGAGCTTCCTTGGTGGAGGCCAGATGTTCGAGGGCGCGACGCTGCTGCTCGGATCGGATGGCACGACGACGGGGCCGGGGGATGTGATCATCTGTGACACGGACGTCGATCACGAGGGTCGTTCGCTCGCGTTCGCGGTGGACACGCGGTTCCTGCTCGAGGGGGATTCGTCGTTCTTCAACGCGACTGGCAGCGAGATCTCGATCACGGGGATGGGTGATCGAACGGTCATGGGCGTCAGCGGGGAGAACGAGTTTCACAATGCGGGGACGCTGCTGCTCGATCAGTTGGAGAGCAAGACGTCGATCACCGGGACGACGTTCAAGAATTCGGGTCTCGTGGACGTCGTGAGCGGGACGCTCGAGACGGACGGCGCGACGATCACGTCGGGCGGGAAGCTCGAGTCGGGGAACTGGATCGTCCGCGACGAGGGCGAGATCGACTTCATGGGCGCGACGGTCAACGGGCTCGCGATGAACGCGGAGGTCACGCTCGAGGGCGCGAACGCGAAGTTCGACGCGATCGAGGGGTCGCTGCAAACGGTTCAGGACTCGGCGTCGCTCTATGTGCTTGGCGGCGCGGAGTTGACGGTTGAGGACGGGTTTGCCGTGATGGACTCCGGGAAGGTGACGATCGGCGTCGGCTCGAAGGTGTCGGTCGACGGCACGTTCGCGAACCTGACGTCGGGCTCGCTGATGAACGGGCGGTTCGATGTCGGCGGCGTGATCGAGGTCGCGGCGGGCGAGGGCGTCGAGTCGCTTTCGGCGAACATCACGCTTCGGTCTGAGGGCGGCGTGTTTGACACGAACGGCATCGACGCGTTCGACCAGTTGGCGGTGATCGAGAAGGCGGGGCGTCTCGAGCTTCTCGAGGGTCGCCAGATCGCGACGATCGACAATCTCGATGTGAAGGGCGAGCTCGTGATCGGCGGCGGCGGCGGCGAGGGCAGCCGTTCGGCGGCGCGTCTCGGGACGATCGGCGAGATGCCGACGTCGGGCTCGGCGGTTCGCGCGGGCGGGGACTACGTGCAGCGCGACGGGAGCAGGCTGCACATCATGATCTCGTCGGTCGAGGAGTTCGGGCGTCTCGAGGTCGATCGGAGCATGATCTTCGGTGAGAACGGCGGGTTTGAGGCGGGGACGCTTCTGCTCGAGTTCGCGGGGCCTGCGGTCAACGGATCGGCGTTTGAGATCATCAGCGCGGACCAGTTCGTGCTTGGGCGTTTCGCGGACCTGGAGACCCGCGGGCTCTCGGGCGGGCTGTCGGTGATCGTCGAGTACGGGATCCGGACCGTGACGGTGTATGTCGTTCCGTCGGGGGCCACGGCCGCCCCGCTGCTCGCGGCGATGGGGCTGATCGGCGCCCGTCGCCGTCGGGGCTCGCGCGGCGGGTAAGATCGCCCGCGGGGCAGGCGGCCCCGTCGGGGGGATGCATGGCGTCGGTGGAAGATCCAGGGACAACGAGCCTGAGAAGCGGGGCGGAGCGGCTGCGTCTGGAGCCGATCGCGGGCCCGCCTTTGGGGACGGTCACGCTCGAGCCGGGCACGTCGGCCGTGCTTGGGCGGTCGAAGGCGTGCGACTTTGCGCTGGTCGATCCGTCCGTGTCGCGGAGCCACGCGAGCGTTCGGAGCGAGGGCGGGGTCTGGTCGATCGCGGACGAGTCGAGCCGCCACGGGACGCTCGTGAACGGCGAGCGGCTCGAGGCGGGCGTGTGGCGTCCGCTCGGGCGCGGCGATCAGGTGACGATCGGGCCGTGGATCCTGCGGGCGTGGATGGGCGAGGACGATCCGCCTTCGCTGAGCCGGCCTTCGACGGTGACGTCGGCATCGCCTCGGCTCGTCCGTGAGCAGCGCGGCGAGTACGTCGAGGCGCTGGACGAGGCGAAGCTGGGCGATCTCGCGCGGCACAGGCTCGGCGTGCTGATCGAGTGCGCGGCGACGATTCATGCGGCGGAGACGGAGAGCGATCTCGCGACGGCCGTGGTCTCCTCGGCGCTTTCGGGCACGGGGTACGGGCGGGCGGCGTTGCTTCGGCCGGGGTCGAGCTTCTCGCCCGGCGACTTCGGATCGGGCAGCGCGGACGTCGAGGTGCTCGCGGCGTTGAGTCGGCAGGTCGAGAGCGCGGCGAACACTTCGGCCTCGTTCCCCGTGAGCGCGTCGCTGATGGCGAAGGCCGCTTCGGGCAAGCCTGCGCGGCTCGGGGGGATCGTCGCGGGCGAGGGCGACTACGGGCAGAGCATCGCGGACCTTCGGATCCATTCGGCGTTGTGCGCGCCGGTGGAGGTGGGCGGGACGATCGAGGCGTACCTGTATCTCGACGCGCGCGGCGGCGAGGGGAGCGTGCAGGCGGACGCGGCGGAGTTCTGCCTCGCGCTCGCGCGGATCTGTGGGCTCGCGATGGCGAACCGTCAGCGGGCGGTGCTCGCGCGGAAGAGCCAGTTGAT
>PAKY01000086.1 GCA_002706885.1 Phycisphaerae bacterium | reverse complement strand
CGGGCATGACGGTTCCTGCGGCTAATCAGCTGGTCGAGTGGTGCTAATGGTGAGCGTCACCTGTGCCGCATGCAACGGCCGGTAGCCGTACATGCGCAGGGGCCGATCGAGGCGGGGTATCGCTCGGGCGGCCTGGGCTCATGGCCCGCCGGGGGATGGTGGCGAGGAATGGGCTCGATTCTACGCGCCGTCGTGTTACTGCGAAAGGCTGACGGTCGGGCGCTGAGGGTGGCCGGCGTGGCTTGGCCCGCCATCGCAACCATAGGCTCGACCGTAAAACGGCGCGGCGGTGGCATCCTGTCCGCTGCTTCTCGGTGCGACCGGCGCGCTCAGCCGCGTAGCGTGGCGACCGGGTGCAGAATGGCCGAGGTGATTTGCGAGAGCGGTATTTCCTTTTCTACCGCGCCGAGTTTGAAGGCTTCCTTGGGCATGCCGTACACCACGCAGCTGGCCTCGTTCTGGCCGAAGGTATGGGCCCCGGCGCCGCGCATTTCCTTCAGGCCGCGGGCGCCGTCATCGCCCATACCGGTCATGATGATGCCCACCGCATTGGTACCGGCCGAGCCGGCCACCGAGCGAAACAAGACGTCGACCGACGGGCGGTGGCGGCTAACCGGTGGGCCATCGACAATTTCCACCCGGTACTGTGCACCGCTGCGTTTGACCAACATATGGCGTCCGCCGGGGGCGATCAGCGCCAGCCCCGGCATCACTCGGTCGCCGTCTTTGGCTTCGCGCACTTCGATCTGGCAGAGCTTGTTCAGCCGTTCGGCAAAGGCGGCCGTGAAGCGCTCCGGCATGTGCTGGACGATCACCAGTCCCGGGCAGACCCGTGGCAGGGCGGTGAGCACATATTCCAGTGCCTGGGTCCCTCCGGTGGACGTGCCGATGGCCACCAGGCTTTCAGTGGTGCGGGCCATCGCCTGGCTGGTGGGCAGGATAGCGTCGGCAGTCTGCCGTGGCGTGGGCGGTGGCGGGGTGACGATGCGTCGCAAATTGGCTCGCGCGGCGCCCTTGACCGCATGGATCAGATCGTCGCTGGCGTCGAGCAGGAACTGGCGCAGGTTCAGCTGCGGCTTGGTGATAATGCTAACGGCACCTGCAGCCAATGCCTGCATGGTGGTCGCTGCACCCTTTTCGGTCAGGGTCGAGCAGATCACCACTGGTGTCGGTCGCTCGGCCATCAGTTGCTTGAGAAAGGTAATGCCGTCCATGCGCGGCATTTCCACATCGAGCACGATGACGTCCGGCCATAACCGGTTCATCTTTTCTCGGGCAAACAACGGGTCCGGCGCGGTAGCGATTACCTCGATTGCCGGGTCGGCAGCCAGGGTAGCGGCGAGCACCTGGCGGACCACCGCCGAATCGTCGATGACCATGACTTTAATAGTTTTCATTGGTGCGGGGCTCCAGAGGCCATCCCTGGCGGTTGCGCGGGTAAAAGCTGGCGGACGTCCACCTGGCCGCTGTAGATATCAAAACTCAGTTTGCGGTGGCCGCAGCCACCGACGTGCTCGCCGTGGAGCTGCAGGCCATGTCGGTCGATCAGCCGTCGGGCGGCCTCTACGTTGCGCTCACCGACGCTGCTGTCGGGTTGGCGAACGAACCGGGGAAACATGTCGCCACCTCCAAACAGGTACAGCTGGTAGTCCTCAGCGCGCGTGCCGGCGGCGTGGACCGCCTGCAGCAGCAACGCGATGGCCTCATCGCCATAGCGGCCGTCCAGCGCGGCGCGCGGCAGGCGATGGCGATTGGGCAGCATGAAATGGCACATGCCGCCAAGACGCCGCTGCGGATGCCATAGCACCACTGACACGCAGGAGCCGAGCAGGGTGCGCAGGCGTACCCGGCGGTCGCCGAAATAGAGCTCGCCGGGCTGTAGGTAGATGTCTACCGATGGCTTTTTGCTAGGCATCGGGCTTGCGGTAGATCGATGGCTTGATCACCTTTACCGCGTCGCTGATGCCGTTCAGGCTTTCCGAATGGCTGATGATGAAGTAACCGCCGGGGCGCAGGTGCGCCAGAAGACGCTCCATCACCTTACGCTTGGTGTCCTGGTTGAAGTAGATCATCACGTTGCGCAGGAAGATCACGTCGAACTGTCCGACGTCGGGCAGGGTCGTGTTGAGATTGATCTGAGAGAAATGCACCCGCTTGGCGATCACCGGGTCGATACCGAAAAGCCCTTCATGGCGCCCGGTGCCCTTGAGGCAGTACTTGTGCAGCAGCTCGCGAGGAATTCCCTCGGCCTCTTCCAGCGGGTAAGTGCCGGCCCGCGCCTGTTCGAGGATGCGCGTGCTCAGGTCCGAAGCCAGGACTTCCCACGGGCGCTGGCCAAGATGCTCGGCCAGCAGCATGGCAATGGTGTAGGGCTCCTCGCCGCTGGAGCAGGCGCCACTCCAGATACGCAGCGGGCCGGGGCGGCTGCGCAGCTCACCCTGCAGCAGCTGACGCAGAAAGTCGAAGTGCTTGGGCTCGCGGAAGAAGTAGGTTTCGTTGGTGGTCAGCAGATCAACTGCAATCTGGTGCTCACTGCTTTCGCGTTGAAGCAGACGGAAATAGTCACCGTAACTGGTCAGCCCGCGCTGGCGTAAACGCTTGCCGAGGCGGCCCGCTACCAAGGGTTTTTTCGCATCCGAGAGGCTAATCCCTGCGACTTCATGGATCAGCCCTCTGAATTGGCGGAACTCGGCATCGTTAAGAGCAATGGTTTCCATAGAATTCGTCAGGCCTGGACCTGCTCGGCCTCCTCAAGATGTGCCAGCAGGGCAAGGTCATCGGCCGAGAGTACCCGGGCGATATCCAGCAGGATCACCAGGCGGCCGTCGACTTTACCCATGCCGCGCATGAAGTCTGCACGCAGGCGACCGCCGAAACGCGGCGCCGGCTCGATGTCGGCGGCACTGATCTCCAGCACCGCGTTGACCGCATCCACCACCACGCCGATCACCTGGGTGATGTCCTCCTGCGCCACTTCCAGAATGACGATGCAGGTGCGCCGGCCCAGGCGGGTGGCGCTGTCACCGAAGCGCAGGCGTAGGTCGACCACCGGCACCACGGCGCCGCGAAGGTTGATAACCCCGAGGATCGAGGGCGGCATCATCGGTATCGGGGTCAGCGCGCCGTACTCGATAATCTCGCGCACGCTCAAGGTTTCGACGGCGAGCAATTCGGCGCCGAGGCTAAAGGTCAGGTACTGAGTGGGCGCGGCAGTGGGCCGGCTAGCTAGCGGTTTCTGATTGGCAGTTGACATCACATCACCCATTGAAGCGTACGAAACCGGCCGGCATGTCGAGCCGGTTATCGGCATTCTTGGCAAAGGCGGCGCCGACGGCGCTGCCCAAGCTGTCCAGGCGCTTGGCCTTTTGCGCCACTGGGGACGGTTGCGGGTCAGTGCCGACCTTGAAAAACTCCATCAACTGTTGCAATTGCTCGGCCTGCCCGCTCATCTCTTCGGCGGTGGCCGCCAGTTCTTCGGCGGAGGAGGCAGACTGCTGGGTGATCTGGCTGAGCTGGTTCATCGCAGTGTTGATCTGGCCGACGCCTGCGGTCTGCTCTTCAGACGCGGCGGCGATTTCCTGGACCAGATCCGAGGTGCGAGTGATCGAGGGGACCATTTCATCGAGCAGGCTGCCCGCACGCTCGGCCAGCGCCACGCTGCCCTTGGCCACCTCGCCGATTTCCTGCGCGGCCACCTGGCTGCGCTCGGCCTGGTGCAGCAGGTACTGGCCGAGTCCGGCCAGAATAAGTAGGCCAATCAATGCTGAAAGCGCCAGCAGGGTCATTGTCTTGCTAATGGTCACAGGTTTACTCCGGCGCTCGCGCGCATTAGTCGAGGGGCGGGGTTACGCGTGTCGCTGGCCGGCCAGAGCCGCGAGCTCACAGATCGAAAGAACCTGCTCGATCTGTAATAGGGTGAGGAAACCGTCTTCGACCCGGACCATGCCCTGGACGAAATCGGTGCGCAGGGCGTGGCCGAAGGTCGGCGCCGGTCGCAGGGCGCCTTCTTCGATGTGCCGCACTGCGCTGACCGAATCGACCAGCGCGCCAAGCAGCTGTGGTTGCTCGGTGTCACCCAGTTCGACGATGACAATGCAGCTGCGCGAACCCAGGGCGGTCTGACCACTGCCGAAGCGCTCGCCCAGGTCAACCACCGGTACCACCGCGCCGCGCAGGTTGATCACGCCGCGCAGGAGCGTTGGCATCATGGGCACCGGTGTGACTTGAGCGTACTCGATGATCTCGCGCACGCAGTCCGTGGTCATCGCGTACAGCTCCTGGCCAACCCGGAACGTCAGGTATTGCTGTGCATCATCCGACGCTTCGATGACGCTGGCGGCAGGCTGCGACATGGCTCAGCTCCCGAAGCGGACAAAGCCGCCTTCGGTCATCTCGCGCAGGTTGCTACGCCGCTCGCGCAGGCTCGGGATGGCGACTTCGGCCGAGGGCATGAAGGGCTGATGCCCCTCCAGGCTGAAAAACTGCATCAAGCGTTGCAGCTGTTCGGCCTGACCACTCATTTCCTCGGCAGTGGCGGCCAGCTCCTCGGAGGCCGAGGCGTTCTGTTGCGTGATTTCGCTCAGCTGATTCATTGCGGTGCTGATCTTGCCGACGCCGGTCGTCTGCTCTTGAGACGCCGCGGTGATTTCCTGCACGAGGTCGGAGGTCTTGGTGATCGAGGGCACCATCTGGTCGAGTAGGGTGCCCGCACGCTCGGCCAGCGACACGCTGCTCTTGGCCACTTCGCCTATCTCTTGCGCCGCCACCTGGCTGCGCTCGGCCAGCTTGCGCACTTCGGCGGCAACTACTGCGAAGCCTTTGCCATGTTCGCCGGCGCGAGCGGCCTCGATGGCAGCATTGAGTGCCAGGAGGTTGGTCTGGTAGGCGATGTCGTCGACGATGCCGATTTTCTCGGCGATAACCTTCATCGCCGCCACGGTGTCCTTCACTGCCTGGCCGCCTTCGGAGGCTTCGCAGGAGGCCTTGCCGGCCATGCCGTCGGTAATCCGGGCGTTTTCGGTGTTCTGTTCGATGGAAGCGGACATCTGTTCCATCGAAGCCGAGGTTTCCTCAACCGAGGACGCTTGGCCGGAGGCCGCGAGGCTAAGGCTTTGGGCGGTAGCGGAGATTTCTTCGGCGGCGCTGCTGAGGATGTCGGTGGAGTAGTGCACTCGGCCGATCACGTCGGCCAGTTTGTCGACGGTGGCGTTAAGCGAGGTCTTGAGCGTGAGCAGGTGGCCTTGGCATTCGCTTTCCATGGTGGTCGACAGGTCGCCTTCGGCGAGACGACCGATCACCGCAGTGGCCTCGTTGAGCGGGGTGATGATCGCTTCGAGGGTGCCGTTGATGCCATTGACAATGCGCTGGAAGTCGCCGCGATGGCGCGAGGCGTCGGCGCGAACCTCGAGCTGGCCGAGCATGGCCGCCTCGCTGAGCATGCGGGTGTCTTCAACCAGCGCCAGGATGTTGCTGCGCAACTGCTCGACGTTATCGTTGATGAAGGCCTTCTTGCCCGGGAACTGTTCCAGCGGTGCCGACAAATCACCCTCGCCAAAGGCGCGCACCGCAGCCATGGCCTTTTTCTTCACGCTGATGTGGCCCGCTACCATGGCGTTGATGCCATGCGCGATCTCACGGTAGGAGCCGGCGAAGCGCTCGGCGTCGATCATTACGTCGATATCGCCACGGTCATGCTCGTCGGACATATGGCGCATCTCGTCCATCAGCCCGGTCAGGTTGTCACGCAGCTGCTCGATGGTGTCGTTGATGAAGGCCTTCTTGCCGGGGAAGCGCTCCAGCGGGGCGGCCAGGTCGCCCTCGCCAAAGGCCTTGACGCAGGCCATGGCCTTTTTCTTGACGATGATGTGGGCGGCCACCAGCTCGTTGATGCCTTGGGCCAACGCCTTGAAGCTGCCGCCGAAGCGGTCGGTGTCCAGTACCACGTCGATATCGCCCAAGGCGTGTTCGTCGGTCATATGCTGCAGTTCGGCGCCCAGGGTGCGCAGGTTGCGAGCCAGGGCCAGGCCCTGAATGGTCAGTATCAGGACGCCGGCAAGCGCCACCAGGGATAGCAGAACGGTGTCGGCGCTCTGCAAGAGGGTTAGGCTCAGGGCCGTCAGGCTGGCCAGCGCGGCGGCGACCAGCACGAACAGGGATCGGGAAAAGGTCATGGTCGTGGCTCTCGTCAGGTGAGGGTGGCGACAGGACTGGCCTGGCGCAGGTCGTTTGGTGTGCGGGGGATATGTCCCAGCAGACCAGGAATATCGAGAATCAGGGCAACGTCGCCGCTGCCCAGAATGGTGAAGCCGCTAAGTCCGGAGACCTGGTGGAAGACCTTGCCCAGCGGTTTGATCACGGTCTGGAATTCACCGAGCAATTGGTCTACGACCAGGCCAGCACGAGTACCGGCGTAACGCACGACCACCACGTTCTCGCGTCGCGGTGGCGTGCTGGCCTCGTCGAACAGCTGGCGCAGGCGAATGAACGGCAGTACGTCGCCGCGTAGTTCCAGGTAGTCGCGCCCGTCCAGATGGCCCGGCGGCAGTTCGATACATTCCTCCACCATGTCCAGCGGCACCACATAACTGGCCTGGCCGACGCCGATGAGGAAGCCGTCGATGATGGCCAGGGTCAGCGGCAGCCGGATGCGCACGCAGGTACCTACGCCGGGGGTGCTGTCCAGCTCGACAGTGCCGCGCAGGGAGGTAATGTTGCGCTTGACCACATCCATGCCGACGCCGCGCCCAGAGAGGTTGCTGACGGTTTCGGCGGTGGAAAAGCCAGGTTCGAAGATCAGGTTGAGAATGTCCTTTTCGGCCAGGGTCTGCCCGTCCGTTACCAAGCCGCGCTGCATGGCCTTGGCCAGGATTTTCTGCGGGTCGAGGCCGCCACCGTCGTCGGAGACCTCGATGACGATCCCGCCCGCCTCGTGGTAGGCATTGAGGCTGACCCGGCCCTGCAGAGGCTTGCCGACGGCGCGGCGTACCTCGAGCGGCTCGATGCCGTGATCCATGGCGTTGCGCACCAGGTGGGTCAGCGGATCGCCGATTTTTTCGACTACGGTCTTGTCCAGCTCGGTATCACCGCCGCTGATCTGCAACGAGATGTCCTTGCCCAGCTCCCGGGCAACATCGCGTACCACACGCTGGAAGCGATTGAAGGTGCCGCCGATCTGCACCATGCGAAGGGTCAGCGCTGAGTCGCGGACTTCTTCTACCAGTCGCGAGAGCACTTCGGTCGCTTCGACCATGGCGCCTAGACCGCTGTTCTGGGCGATCATTCGAGCCCCGGCGCCGGCAATGATCAATTCACCGATCAGATTGATCAGCTGGTCGAGCTTGCCGGCGTCAACGCGGATCAGGCTGTTGTCACCGCGCAGCTTTGCGGCGGGAACCGGTCCGTCGACCGGCGCCTTCATCAGCGTGGTTTGCGCCACCACGGCAGGCGCCTCGGTCATGGCCGTTACAGGCGCCAGCACGGCGTCCAGTTCGGCGCGGCTGACACTGGCGCAGCGCAGCAGCCGCTCGCCGGCATCGGCGGGGTCTTCCGGCAGGGCGTCCAGGTGTGCGCGCAAGGCATCGGGACTTGCCGCCGGGGATAGCACCTGCACCAGGCTGTCCTCTCGGACAAACTCGAAGGCACCCTCAATCGTGGCCTTGTCGGCGTCGCTGACGAAGGCCAGTTCAAAGCCGAGGTAGCAGGTTTCCGGATCCATCTCGGCGGCTGAGGGCAGACGCTCGGTCAGTGCTTCGACCTGCAGAATGCGACCAAACGTATTGAGGTAACGGAAGAAGGCCAGCGGGTCCATGCCGTTGCGCAGGGTATCTGGGCCGAAGCGCAGCGACAGGTGCCAGTGACCCTCGTCGCGGCCGGTGTCGGCCTCGGATGCGGTGGCGGATGCAGATGTCGCTGGCTCGCCGCGGGCTTCGCTTGGGGACGCCTCGAGGTACTGGCCCATGCGTCCAATCAGCGCTTCACCGCGGGTGATGATCCCCGGCGGCAATGCCTCGAGCGAGGCGCCGGCATCAAGCTGGGCGATCAGCCCGGCCAGGTGGTCGCCGGCCTCGAGCAATAATGCACTGAGGGTGCCGTCAATCGGAAGCTCGCCGCTGCGGGCCCGGTCCAGCACGCTCTCGGCCACATGGGTGAAGGCCACGATCAGGTCGAAGCCGAACAGCCCGGCTGAGCCTTTGATGGTGTGCGCAGCACGAAAGATGGCATTCAAGGTGTCCGGGTCGTCGGGATTCTGCTCGATGTCGAGCAGGGCCTGCTCCATCTGCTGCAGCAGCTCCTGGCTCTCGGCGATGAAGGTCTGAAGTACTTCGCCCATGTCGATCATTCGCCTGCCTCCTGTTCAGTGGCGAAGAACGAGGCCAGGCCGCCGAGCGCCAGTGCCTCATGAACCGCCTCGCTGCATTCGGCCAGGTAGAGTTCGCCACCGGCACGACGGGCTTCCTCACGCGCCAGCGCCAGCAGTTGTAGGCCGGCGCAGTCGATCTCGTCGACCGCCGACAGGTCCAGGGCCAGCTGACCGGGCGGATTTAGCTGGTCCAGAAGCGACGGCTTGGCTTCGGCGGCGCTGTAAATGGTCATGGCCCCCTCCAGCCGGATTGAGCGGATACCTTCGGCGGGCATCGGATACCTCGTCGGGTTCACGGCAGGATCAACTTGGAAACGGCGTTGAGCATCTGTGCCGGCTGGAAGGGCTTGACGATCCAGGCGCGAGCACCCGCCGCCTGGCCTTCTTGCTTGCGTGCCTCGCCGGCCTCGGTGGTCAGCATGATGACCGGGGTGAACTTGTAGGCGGGCAGCTGCTTGACAGCCTTGAGAAAGGAGATGCCGTCCATGTTCGGCATGTTCACGTCGCTGATCATCAAGTGCACCTTGCGGCCGTCCAGCTTGCTCAGCGCGTCCTTGCCGTCGACCGCTTCGACGACGCTGTAGCCGGCACTCTTGAGGCTGATACCAACGACCTGGCGAATGGACGCAGAATCGTCGACGATGAGAATGGTCTTGCTCATGGCGTGTCCTTAGAAAAATGTGATGTCGGAGTCACCGGCCGCGCCGGGGCGCTGACCGCGATGGATCTCGTGCTGTTCGGGGGTGGTGTAGGTGCGCGCCAGTTCATCCAGCCAGCGCTTGCTGTCCAGCGGCGGGGCCACCTCACCGGACGAACGACAGTCATCGCGCCGCTGCAGGTGCTGGCTGAACTTTTCCAGGTCGTCGCGGATATGGCCGAGCATCTGGCTGACGCGGTCCTGAAACTGCAGGGATACCAGCACCTCTGCCAGCTCCAGTCCGACCGCCTCGCTGTCCCGGCGCATGGCTTCGCGACCGTCTACCAGCTGCCCGGCGCTCTGGCGCAATTGCCCGATCACCTCGTGAATCACCCGGTTGGCATCGTCCAGCGCAGCGATGTCCTTGTCGGTGGATGCGCGCGAGACTTCCAACGTCTTGTCGATGGCCGCGCTGACGGTAGCGACCGTCTCGCCAATCTTCTGTCCCGTCTCGCCGGACAGCGAAGACAGCTTGCGCACCTCGTCGGCGACCACGGCGAAGCCACGACCGGCCTCGCCGGCGCGCGCCGCTTCGATGGCTGCATTGAGGGCGAGCAGATTGGTCTGCTTGGCGATATGGGCAACATCCTTGGCCATGCCGTGCAGCTGCACGGTAAAGCCGGACAGCCGCGTAACCTCCTCCAGCAGCGCCTGTTTACTGTCCAGGGCTTGGCGCAGCGCAGTGACGATGGTCTCCAGTTCCCGTTCGCTGCTCGACAGCAGATCGACGAGATCGCTGTCCTCGCTGGCGTCAATGCTGGCCTGGATGCGACCGGCCAGCAGGCCGAAACGCTCGGACAGGTCGGTGATGGCTTGCTCGGTCTGGCTGCGTGCGGTTTCGATATGTTCGGCCCAGACCGGAGCCAGCTGCTGGCAGGTGGCTTCTAGTTCGATATCAGGCAAGGTCGCGGGTGCTCCTCTCTCGGGATGCTCAAGGGAATGACGCATTGCCTGCAGCTGACGTTGTTGCCAGGCGCCCGCGGCCAGGCCGGCGGCCAGTACCAGGGCAGCCGCTGGCCAGGCGCCAAGGCTTCCGGCACCGCTCCAGAGCACGGCGAGGGCACCGAACAGCGCGCTTGCCGTGGCTGGAAAAGCCGGCAGCAGGCTGGAGGCAGGGGTCGAATCGGTCACTGGGCAATCTCCGCCGTTTCAATTCAGCGGAGCCAAGCGCCCGCCGCAGTCGTGCCCGAGACCACAAGACTGATGTCAGTTTGGTGGCGTCGAATTCACGAGCGCAGCATGCCGCAGCCGATGTCAGGCAGACATCGGCTCATCCCGATCCTGTAGTAGGAATTACCGCAAAGGTTGTAGGGAAATGCCTACGGGTAGATCACTCAAGACCTTGGTTCATGGCGTAGCGCACGATGTCGGCGTTCGACTGGAAACCCATCTTCTTCATCAGGCGGGTCTTGTGGGTGCTGACGGTCTTGTTGCTGATCACCAGCTGGTCGGCGATCTGGTTGACGCTCAGGCCCTGGCCGAGCAGGCGCAGGATCTGAAATTCGCGGTCCGACAAGGCTTCGACAGGCTGCTCGGGATCGGTGTTGGCCAAGGCAATCTGCTCAGCCAGGCGCGGGTCGATATAGCGTCCGCCCTTGGCCACCCTGTGGATGGCGGCCAGCAGGGTTTCCGGATTGTGGTCCTTGGTCAGGTAGCCGGAGGCACCAGCACGCAGCGCGCGCAGAGCAATCTGCGGTTCGTTGTGCATGCTCAGAACTAGAATCGGAAGCTTGGCGTGCCCGGTATGCACCCGTGCGATCAGCGCCTCGCCACTGATGCCGGGCATGCTCATGTCCAGCAGCAGCAGGTCGTACTCGGCCTCGCGCAAACGCTCGAGGACCTGGGCACCGTTTTCTGCCTCAGCGCTCACCTGCAGCAGTGAATCGAGTCCTATCAGTTGCTTGAGCCCCTCGCGCATGATGGCGTGGTCGTCGGCGATAAGCAGGCGGATCATGGCGACTCCTTGGAGGGCAAATCCTGAGGGAACAATGCCTGGACAGTTGTGCCCTGGCCGGGATGGCTAAACACGATAACTTGGCCACCGAGCGTCAGGCCACGCTCATGCAGACCGGACAGCCCCAGCGAGCGACCCGCCGCTTGACGCGGGTCGAAGCCTTGGCCGTTATCGTGGATTTCCAGCAAAAAACTGCCTTCGCGCAGCTGGAGCGTGATCGTGATCCGGCTTGCCAGTGCATGGCGGGCCACGTTGGTCAGCGCTTCCTGGGCGACCCGGAAGGCGGCCGTGGCCCGCGTGTCGTCCAGTTCCACCTTTTGGCATGGCAGGTCGAGGGCGCAACTCAGCCCGGTGTTACGCTGGAACTGATCGACTAGCCATTCCAGCGCGGCGACTAGGCCCATGTTCAATGCAGCTGGCCGCAGCTGCGTGGCCAGGTCGCGAACCACCTGGATGGTGCCGTCGCACAGCTGCATGAGACGCTCCACGGGGGCGATCAGACCCGGCTCCCGGGTTCCAAATTGCAGGCGCAGCATCGAAATGCCCATGCGCAATGCGGTCAGGTGCTGACCGAGTTCGTCATGGATTTCCCGCGCGATCAGTTTGCGCTCTTCCTCGCGGGCATTTTCACGGCGGCTGGCCAGATCTCGGAGCCGAGCATGAGAGGCCTCGAGATCACGTTCGGTGGCGCGTATGCCGGTGATGTCCCGGCTGATGGCAATGACGCTGCGTATGCGCGCCTCGGCGTCGAGTTCCGGCACTAGGCGCACCAACAGGTGCCGAGGCGCTCGTTCGGCTCCGGGTTGCCCATGAATGAACTCACGCTCCATGCTTTCGCCGGTCTCGACGGCATGGCTGACCAGCGCCGCAAACTCCGTGTGTTGCTGACGGTCGAGGCCGAAAGTTTGTTCTGCCGGCAGCTCGATCCTTCCGGCGTGCTGATACGGGACCAGCCGTCGCAATGTGGGGTTGGCGTACAACAATTGGCACTCGGGCGTGAACCTGCCGATACCATCCGGCGCGTTTTCGACCAGCGTCCGGAAGCGTCGCTCGCTCTCGATGAGGCTGGCTTCTCTCATCAACCGCTCACTGATGTCCTCGATTCTGAGCAGCGCATAGCTACTATCGAAAAACTGAAGCGGCTGAAAGGTAAGCGCCAGTGTCAGCCGACTGCCGTCGTGTCTGCTGGTCAGGTTCATCGAGAACCGGCGCTGGCTCGCGAGCTGCTCCCAGAGATAGTCCGGCGCGTGCTCGCGCCATGGCTCGATGACTCTGTTAAGGGGCAGTTCGAGTAGCTGGTCCAGTGACTGCCCCAGCAGGCGGCAGGCGGCACCATTGGCGAAACGCAGGCAGGTCTGTCGATCTATCAGCAGCATGCCGTCCTGTAACTGATCCAGCGGCAGGCTGGCGATCTGCTCGACCGGTGGCGCCGGCAGCCGCAGGCGCAGCAGATAGCAGGCCGACTCCGGTGAGGGGATCATGCTCAGAAATTGATGTACCCAGCGAAACCCGTCGCCATCCCGGTAGCGGGCACTTGCGAGCTCCTGCTCCTCGGCCTCTCGGTGCATTGCGATGGCCGACAGCAGCGCCGGGCAGTCTTCCGGATGCAACACGGCGGCGAGGTTGCTGGGCGGGCTGGCGGCCGTAGCGATGAGGCGTTGGGCTGCCGGGTTGAGGTGCAGCAGGCTGCCGTCAGCCCCTACCACCAGCAGCGGATCGGGCGCGTGCTGGAAGACGTGCCGCAAGATCGCAGTATCGGCCAGCGACAGGTTCGGTAACGGCATGCCTCCCACAGGACGTACTCGCTCAGCTATTCGGCAGAATGCGACAGGTGATGCTCTTGATATAGCGCGTCTCGGGAATCGCCGGATGCACGGGATGATCCGGGCCTTGGCTGCCACGCTCAAGCAGCTGGATGTTCCGATCCAGATGCCGCGCACTGCCGAGCAGGATGTTCTGCAGGTTGTCTTCTTCCAGGTGCATGGAGCAGCTGGCGCTGACCAGGATGCCGTCCTTGTTCAGCAGGCGCATGGCGGCTTCGTTCAGGCGGCGGTACGCGGCTTCGCCATTCTTGATGTCCTTCTTGCGCTTGATGAACGCGGGCGGATCAGTGATGACCACATCG
>PAKY01000085.1 GCA_002706885.1 Phycisphaerae bacterium | reverse complement strand
GCCACCGAGGAGGACGTCGGCGTTGATGTCGCGGGCGACGTTGAAGGCCGAGACGACGGTGGAGCCGAAGTGGATGGTGCCGTCAGCGGCGCCGTTGCCGGCGCCCGGGCCGAGACCCGAAAGGGCGGCGCCCGGGGCGGCGAGCTCCATGGCGAGCTCTTCGGTCCAGCTGAGCGAGCCAGCGGCCGGGCCGTAGTTGATGTTGTACTCGATGCCCGCGACGGGGCCAGCGCCGACGCCGGTCAGGGTGACCGAGACGGAGCCGTTGGCGAGCGAGTCGATGCTGAGGCCGCTGAGGTCAAAGGTCAGCGACTGGGCCGAAGCGGTACCAGCGATGGCGAGGCCGGCGATGGCGGTGATGGCGGTCTTCATGTCTTGTTCCCTCGTTCCTAATGAAAAGTCTCTACCACTCTCCGATGCCCGGTTTGGGCATCCCGTGTCATTACGCTAATCACTTTTCCTAACGTTTGGAACGGTAAAAGCAAAATTCTTTCAAATTTGCTGGTCGAACGCAATGGTAGCTATCTGACAGGAAAATTTGCGATCAGGTGGATATCTTGTGCCCTGAATAGGGGTAGGTCAAAGTCCGTTCATTTTGATCTGTAGTTGCACACCGATCGTCGATTCCTCGCTGATACGCCGGATCTGGGGAACTCTTGCGACCGCGTTGCGGATCAAGGAGTCGTGGCGAGCCGAACACGTGGATGTTCGGTATCGGGCATCAGAATTCGACCTGTTCTGTCCTTAAACGATAAACGAATTAACTTCATTGACTTACGTCAGATTTGGCCTCTCGCTCCACAGTTGTGTGTTACGTCATAGCGAGAATAAATGCGGTCTATGTGTTGCTATTTGGGCGATTTGAGCGGTGAAAACTCTTGTTGTGGTTGGGTTTTCTGGACGAATCGACGGCTTCGGGCGGCGAATCGCCGCGCAGAGTCGGCGCGTCGGCGCAGGGACGTGGTGGTCCTCTACGATGGTCGCCATGTCCTACACCGTTCTTGCCCGCCGGTATCGGTCCACCACGTTCGATGAGGTCGTCGGCCAGGAGGCGATCGCGCGCACGCTTCGCGCGGCGATCGAGCGGGGGCGTGTGGCGCACGCGTACCTCTTCTGTGGGACGCGGGGCGTCGGGAAGACGTCGATGGCGCGGATCTTCGCGAAGGCTCTGAACAACTCGGAGGGGAACGCGGAGGTCGACAAGGCGATCATGAGCGGGCAGGACGTCGATGTGGTCGAGATCGACGGCGCGAGCAACCGCGGCGTGGAGCAGGCGCGCGAAGTGATCGGGAACGCGGCGTATCGCCCGATGCGTGGCGGGTTCAAGATCTACATCATCGACGAGGTCCACATGCTCACGAAGGAGGCGTTCAACGCGCTCCTGAAGACCATGGAGGAGCCTCCGGAGCACGTGAAGTTCATCCTGTGCACGACGGAGCCGGAGAAGGTTCCCGCGACGATCCAGAGCCGTTGTCAGCGGTTCGATTTCCGGAACATCTCGGCGGCGAAGATCGCGGAGCACCTGCGGTCGGTGCTGGCGGGTGAGGGGATCGAGGCGGAGCCGGAGTTGGTGTGGCAGGTGGCGCGGGCGGGGAACGGCTCGATGCGCGACGCGTTGAGTCTGCTGGACCGCCTGGCGGCTTCGGGCGAGAAGAAGCTGACGGTTGAGTTGCTCGAGCAGTTGCTCGGTCTGCCTCCGCGGGAGCTGCTGGGCGAGCTGTTGACGGCGGCGGCGGACGGCGACGTTGGCGGGACGCTCTCGAAGGCGGCGACGCTTCTTGGGCAGGGCGTGTCTGCGGAGCAGGTGATCGAGAGCCTGCTGGATCGGCTTCGCGATCTGATGGTCGTCAGCGCGTGCGGGCCTGAGACGGACCTGGTCGAGCTGAGCGACGAAGTTCGTTCGGAAGAGGGCGCCCTTGCGCAGCGGTTCGACACGGCGGGGATCGTTCACATGATCGCGCTGTGCGAGAGCGTGCAGCGGTTGATGCGGTCGAGCAGTGTGCCTCGGGCGTTGTTCGACGCGTTGATGGCGCGGCTGGCGATGTCGGAGTCGTTCGCGGACGCTGCGGCGTTGGTGGCGGGCGGCGGCGGGGGTTCATCGGGAAAAGGCTGACGGCCCGGGGGACGGCGGCGAGTCCTGGGCTTCGTGAGGCGCCGCGCGTTGAGGCGGCGCCTGCGCGCCCGAAGCCGCTTGCGCGTCAGCCCGACGACCGTGCGCCGGATTCGATCGAGCGGCTGTGGTCGGGCGTCATGGAGCTGGTGACGAAGCGTCCGCGGTTCCGAGTGCTGCTCGAGTCGCTGAGCGCGGTGGCGTTCAAGGACGGGGTGTTGATCGTCTCGGCGCCGGCGGGGTCGGCGCAGATGGCGCGGGATCACGCGGGCGACATCGCGGACTTGGCGGGTCGGGTCGCGGGACGGGTCATTCAGGTCGAGGTCGTGGCTCGCGAGGGCGCGGCGAGCGCGCCGGCGGCGCGGGACGCTGGCGAGACGGGCGGCGGCCGGTCGGGGACGCCGAGCGGCGGTGGCGCGCCGGCGGCGGTCGATGGGGATGATCCGGAGCAGCATCCGCTTGTGCGGTTGACGGCGGAGGTGTTCGGGGCGCGTGTCATGCACGTGGAGCGGCGGCTTGGAGACGGCTCGGCGAGCGGGCCCGGGAGGTAGGCGTGTTCGATCAGTTCAAGGCGTTCGGGGCGATCGCGGACATCCTGAAGAACAAGGACAAGATCCAGGACGCCGCAGAGCGCGTGCAGGATCGGTTGACCGCGGTCGAGGTGATCGGCGAGGCGGGCGGGGGCGTGGCGAAGGTCGTGGCGCTCGGATCGCTGCGGGTGGTGCGGACGGAGATCAGTCCCGCGCTCGCCGCGGGTCTGGCTTCGGCTGACGTGGCGCAGAAGGCGATGGCGGAGCAGATGCTCGCGGACGCGACGAACGATGCGCTGATGAAGGCCCAGATGGCGGCGCGGCGGGTCGTGGAAGAGGAAGCGGAGGCGATGGGCCTGGGCGGGCTGGCGGGTCAGCTCGGCGGGCTCGTGCCGGGGCTGCCCGGTGGGACGCGTGGCGGCTGAGGACGTCTGTCCGGTCTGGCTGTTTGACGACCTTGCGCGGCTGCGGGTCGTGCTCGCTGAGGATGCGCCGGAGGTTCCCGACCGCGCGGTGGATGACGCGTGGCGGGCGTTGTGCGCTCGGAACCCGCGTTACTTCGACGGGCCGATGCTGGCGTTCGTTTCGTGGGACGCGGACACAGGGGTGATCACCGCGCGGCGGGATCGGTTCCGGCGTCTGGCCGTGCGTGAGACCGTGGCGATAGGGGTGATGCAGCTCGGGGTGACGGTGGTGACGCGGCATCGGGATCGCGTGTTGCTTGGGCGGCGGTCGCGGGCGACGCGGGTGTATGGGGGGATGTGGGAGCTGGGGCCGAGCGGGGGGGTGGAGGTTTCGGAGCTCGAGCAGTCTCGGAGCCCAGGGACTCGGGTCCCTGGGTTTTCTGGGGGCGTGTTCGTGCGCGCGGGGGAGGCGGAGCTTTGGGAGGAGATGGGGGTTGCGTCGGGCGCGGTGTCGTGGGGGCTGCTTGGGCTCGTCGAGGATCCGGTGGGGGGGAGTTTCGAGGTGGCGCTCGAGGCTCGGCTTGGAGATGGGGTTGAGGTGTCGTCGGCGCCGGCGAATTGGGAGTACGACGAGGTCGCGTGGGTGGGTGTGGGCGAGCTTGGCGCGTTCGTGGAGCGGTGGGGGGATGGGGTGATTCCGCCGACGGTGGCTCTTATTCGTCGTCTTCGGTGGTCGTAGGGTCCGCGGGCGCGTTGGCTGGGGCGGGCGGTTTGGTCCAGGGGGTGTCCTTGTCCTTGTGGAGGACGCCCGCGGCGCGTTTGACGCAGGTGGAGCAGGCGAGGGCTTCTTCGCGGAGCGGGCTTCTGTAGTAGCGGCGTTCGTCGTGGCGTTCGAGGCAGAGCGAGCAGGTCTCGCGGTGCTCGAGATCGGCGGTGTGCTTCGCGTAGACGAGGTCGGCGTAGGCGATGGTGAGGCAGTTGGCGCAGATGCACGAGCCTCGGTGACCTTCGACCATGAACCGTTCGTGGGTCCAGGGCTGGGCGCAGAAGTCGCAGAGGATGTCGTCCATCGACATGTCGTTGGGGTTGGCGCCATCGCGGTGCATGGGGGTCCGTTCGCGTTCGTTGATCGCGGAGAAGCCGCTTCGCGGCGTCTCCACGGCACCCCGTGAGGGCGCTAGGCGATGTTGGTGGTGTCTTCGCGGGTGAGTTGGTGCTGGGCGATGGAGCGGTAGGTGGGGCAGCGGGCGAGGAGTTGGTCGTGGGCGCCTGCGTCGACGATACGGCCCTGATCCATGACGACGATGCGGTCGGCGGAGAGGACGGTGCTGAGGCGGTGGGCGACGACGAGGGTGGTGCGGCCTTCGGCGAGGTTGGCGAGGGCGTCGTTGATGAGGGCCTCGCTCTCGGCGTCGATCATGCTCGTGGCTTCGTCGAGGAGGAGGATGGCGGGGTCGCGGATGATGGCGCGGGCGATGGCGATGCGTTGGCGCTGTCCGCCTGAGAGCCCTGCGCCGCGTTCGCCGATGACGGTCTCGTAGCCGCCTCGCTCGGCGATGAAGCGTTCGGCGTGGGCGGCTTGGGCGGCGGCTTCAATCTGGGCGGTGGTGGCGCCGCGGACGCCGTAGGCGATGTTGTGTCGGATGGTTCCGCTGAAGAGGACGGAGTGCTGGGTGACGACGCCGATCTGCTGGCGGAGGGAGCGGACGGAGACGGTCTTGACGTCGACTCCATCGACGGTGACGCGGCCCTCGCGCGGATCGAAGAGGCGGGGGACGAGGCTGAGGAGGGTGGTCTTGCCTGAGCCGTTGGGGCCGACGAGGGCGACGGTTTCGCCCTTGTTTATCTCGAGGTCGATGTCGCGGAGGGCGGGGTCGGTGGCCCCCGGGTAGGCGTAGGTGATGTTCTCGAAGCGGATGGCGTTGGAGAGGCGCGGGAGCTTGGGGAGCGTCTTGCGGGAATCGTCGCGGGGGATTTCGCGGGGCTGGGCGAGGGTTTCGGCGATGCGGTCGGCGGCGCCCGTTGACTGCTGGATGTCGTTGATGACGCCCGTGAGGGGGCGGAGGCTGGCGCCCGCGACGCCGAGGCTGGCGATGGCGAGGATCATGGAGGTGGGGTCGATCTCGTTGTCGTCGACGGCCTTCACCGCGATGAGGGCGAGGCCGGCGACGATGAGGATGGCCATGGCCTCGGTGATGGGGCTGGACATGGCGCGGGCGGTGCGCGCGCGGAGGAGGTTGGAGAGGACGGCCTTGTTCTCGCGGTGGAAGCGGGCGAGTTCGCGGCGTTCGGCGTTGAAGGTCTTGACGACGGGGAGGCCGTGGACGACTTCGCCAGCGGCGGCGTAGAGGCCGGCCTGCTTTTCGAGGGCCTTCTTGGATGCTCGGCGGATCTGCTTGCCGAGCTTGCGGATCACGACGGCCATGGCTGGGGCGACGATGAGCGTGATGAGGGTGAGCTCGGCGTTGATGACGATGGCGGCGATGAAGGCGGCGATGCCCTTGGTGATCTGGGCGACGCCCTTGCTAAGGAGGGCGTTGAAGCCGGCGCCGAGCTGCTGGGGGTCGTTGACGACGCGGCTGACGGATCGGTCGGCGCCTTCGGCGGCGATGGCGCCGAGTGGCATGTGGATGACGCGTTCGAACATCTCGGCGCGGATGCGGGCGACGGTCCGCTCGACGACGGTGAGCGAGAGGAACATGTGGAGGAAGTTTGCGACGGCCCCGATGACGGTGAGGACGGCGAGGGCGGAAACCATGATCATCGCGGCCGTGAATGGCTTCGTGGGCATGGCGTCGATGACGGAAGGGGGGATGTCGAAGGGGCTGCGGTCGTTGAAGCTGATGGCGATTTCGGCGAGGGTCTTGCCGTTGCCGATGAGGGCGTCGAGGATGGGCGCGATGCCGAGGAGGCCCGCTCCGAGGCCGACGGCGCTGACGATCGCGGCGACGGCGGCGCCCGCGAGGGGGCGTCGGTAGGTGAGCATTCGTCGTGCGAGGGGCCAGAAGGCGCTCATGTCGAGGGTCTCGCGGGTGGCGGCGTTCCGGCTCGTCAAGCGTTGACGGTGATGGCGCTGGTGTGTGGTCGGGTGTCGGGCGGTTGGGGGGTGGGAGTGGCTATCGTAGTGCCCTCCATTTTCTACCGGGGGCATGGTCCCGAGAAGGATGGCATTGGACGCTGAAGCCACACATCAGGCAGCGGGTGATCAGGGGGCTGATCGTGGTGAGCGGCTAGGCGTCGATCCGGCGACGGGTCGTCCGCTTCGGGTGTGCCTCGTCAACCAGTACCTGGTGCCGGACGTGGCGAGCACGGGGTATCTGATCTACGAGCTCGCGATCGAGCTGGCGAAGCTCGGGTTCGACGTGAAGGTCTATACCACGATGCCGGGGTATGGGCCGAAGGAGACGCGGGTGGTTGCGCCTCGGCGGGAGGTGGTCGAGGGCGTCGAGATCCATCGGCTGTGGGCGACGCGGTTCAGCAAGACGAGCCTGGTGGGTCGGGCGTCGAACTACCTGACGTTCGTGGCGAGCATGTTCCTGCGGCTGCTGTTCACGAGTCGGCGGGACACGGTGTACCTCTATACGACGGCGCCGCCGATCCTGACGTTCATCGGGGCGATGGTGTCGCTGTTCCGCAAGCACCGGTACGTGCACCTGCTGTATGACGCGTTCCCGCAGGTCGCGGTGTGGGTGGGGACGATCCGCGGCGGGAGCGCGATCGATCGTCTCTGGCACGCGATGAACAAGATCTGCTACGGGCGGGCGACGCGGGCGATCGTGCTGTGTCAGAAGGCGCGCTCGCTCGTGCACGACACGTATGGGATGCGTCGCGATCGGATCCACGTGATCCCGAACTGGGCGGATGGCGAGGAGTTCCAGCGGCGCGAGAAGGCGGACAGCAAATTCGCTCGCGAGCATGACCTGCTGGACAAGTTCGTGGTGATGTACTCGGGGAACCTGGGGCTGTACTACGACTTCGAGACGATCCTGGGCGCGGCGGAGCGGCTCGAGGGTGAGCCGTTTAAGTTGGTGCTGATCGGATCTGGCGGGAAGCGGGAGTGGATCCGTGAGCAGATCGAGGCGCGGAAGCTCAAGAACACGCTGCTGCTGCCGTATCAGCCGCGGGCGTCGCTGAACGATTCGCTGAGCGCGGCGGACGCGAGCCTCGTGTCGATCGCGGAGGGGATCGAGGGGATCAGTTTCCCGAGCAAGTTGTACACGTCGCTCGCGGTGGGTCGGACGATCCTCGCGCTGAGCGAGACGGACAGCGAGTTGCGCGAGCTTGTCGAAAAGCGCGGCGTGGGTCGGTGGGCGGCGCTGGGCGATGTCGACGGGATGGCGGAGGTGATCCGCGGGCTGATGCACGAACCGGGAGAGGTTCGCGAGCAGGGTCTGCGGGCGCGGGAGCTGTTCGAGCGCGGGTTCACGCGTGAGATCTGTTCGGAGCGGTACGCGCGGGTGCTGCGTGCGGCGCATCCGCTGGTGGACTCGGACGCGGAGCTGCATCTCGATTCGATCGGGGGGTGAGGGGGGAAGCGACGGAGCGACTGAGCGACGAAGCGACGGAGGGTTGTCGTTTCGGGGCGCGTTTGCGTTGCTCAGGCCTTTGTTGCTTCGTTGCTCGGTCGAGCTGTCGCTTCTGCGCAGCGATCGATTCTCGCCAGAACGGATTGCTTTGCGAGCAGCGAGAGTGAGAGGCCGAGGGGTGGGCTGACGGCTGCCCCGGTGAGGGCGATGCGGAGGGGTTGGGCGACTTTGCCCATGCCGAGGTCGCGCGATTCGGCGCGGTTTGCGATGGCGGCGTCGATGGGGTCAGGGGACCAGTCGTCGATGGCGTCGAGCGCAGCGCGGAGGTCGGGGAGCACGTCCTTGCCCGCGGGCTCGCCCTTGAGCAGGAACTTGTTGACGGCCTTGTCGTCGTAGTCGAAGGCGTCGTCGGCGATGAGGGCGAAGGCGATGGCTTCGTGAGCGTCGCGGAGGGTCTTGGCGCGGGGACGGGCGGCGGCGGCGGCGCGGGTCCAGCGTGTCTGGTCGGCGTTGGCCCATGTCGCTAGTTCGTTGTCGAACCGCTGCGCCCAGGCGAGCCATTCGGCGGCGAAGGCTTCGTCGGTGAGGTCGTGCTGGAGCGTGTGGGCGTTGAACGCGAGAAGTTTGTCGCGGTCGAACTTGGCGTTGGACTTGCCGATGCGGTCGACGCTGAACTTTTCTGCGAGGAAGTCCATGTCGAAGCGTTCGACGTCGTGGCCTTCGGCGTCCTTCAGGCCGGGGTTCCAGCCGAGGAGGGCGATGAAGTTGCAGATGACGCCCGGGAGATAGCCGGCGGCGCGGAAGTCCTCGACGTCGATCTCAGGGAGCTGGAGGTCGATGGCGGTCGCGATCGCGCCGAGCTGCTCACGCGGGAGCTGGCGGGCCTTGTCCTTGAGCCAGGTCGCGAACGTGTCGTTGTCGATCGCTTCGACGGGCGAGTTGTCGAGCTTGGCGTCGCGGATGGCCTTTTTGGCGGCCTTGTCCTTGTCGCGCTTGGACATCTTCGTGCCGTCGATGTTGAAGATCAGCGGCATGTGCGCGAAGCGGGGCGACTCGAAGCCGAGGGCGCGCTGGAGGGCGACGTGCCTGGGTGAGTTGTTGAGGTGTTCCTGGCCTCGGAGGACGTGGGTGACGCCCATCAGCGCATCGTCGACGACGACGGCAAAGTGGTAGGTCGGGAAGCCGTCGGCCTTGCGGATGACGAGGTCGTCGAGTTCTTCGTAGGGGAAGGTCACTTCGCCGAGGACATCGTCGCTGACGGTGACGGGCTCGGGCGGCATGCGGAAGCGGATGACGTGGGGCTCGGTCATTGCGCGTTCGAGGGCGGCGTCGCGGTTGTAGTCGTCGGCGCGGCGGTAGATGAAGCTGCGTTTCTCCGCTTCGGCGGCCTTGCGCATGGCGGCGAGCTCATCGGGCGTGTCGAAGGCGGGGTAGGCGAGGTCGGCGTCGATGAGGCGTTGGAGATGCTCGGCGTAGAGGTCCATGCGCTGCGACTGGTTGAAGGGGCCGACGTTGCGCGGGTCGCCGCCAAGGGTTTGGGTAGGTCGGCTCTCCGAGCCGACGTCTGACGAGAACGACGCACTCGGCTCGGAGAGCCGACCTACCCAATGCGGGCCTTCGTCCCAGGTGATGCCGAGCCAAGCGAGGTCTTCGAGGATGCCCTTGGCGGCGTCCTCGCTCGAGCGGGCCTGGTCGGTGTCTTCGATGCGGAGGAGGAAGCGGCCGTCGGCGTCGTTTCGCTTGGCGTTGTGGGCGAGGGCCCAACAGAACAGGGCGGTGCGGGCGCCGCCGATGTGGAGGTGGCCCGTGGGGGACGGGGCGAACCGGGTGATGAGGGCGGGTTGGTGGTCGGGCATGGGGCAAGGCTAGTGGGCTGCGCGTCGCGGCGAGGATCGGGGGGCCGTTTTGCGGCGGTCTGATCGCAGGGTGTTCGCAGCGGAGCGCCTGATGAAGGGATTCGGGCGCTTCCCGCTTGCGTGCGGTTCGTTTACACTTGGAAGGTTCCGCCGCGATGGCCGGCCGGGGAGGGTCGGCGTGGCGGGGCCGTGTCGCTCTTCATCTTCGTAAGGAGGCCCTCCTATGGCGGTCCGCAACCCGAACGACATCCGGAACTTCATCATCACGGGGCACACGGGCGCCGGGAAGACGACGCTGGCGGAGCGGCTGTTGTTCACGGCGGGTGAGATCACGCGGATGGGGACGGTCGAGGAGGGCTCGACGGTCAGCGACTGGCGTGAGATCGAGAAGCAGCACCACCATTCGCTGTTCACGACGGTGATGCACTTCACGCACGAGGGGCACGAGGTCAACATGATCGACGCCCCGGGGACGCCTGACTTCATCGGGCATGCGATCGCGGCGTTCCCGGCGGTGGAGTCGGTCGTCGTCGTCGTTGATGCGCATCGTGGCATCGAGCCGGTGACGCGGCGGATGATGACGGTCGCGAAGGAGCGGAAGCTTCCGCGGATGATCGTCGTGAACAAGATCGATGACGAGCAGGCGGACATCGAGGCATTGACCGAGCAGCTCCGCGAGAGCTTCGGGGCGGAGTGTCTGCCCGTGAATCTGCCGACGCCGGACCGCGCGGGCGTGGTCAAGGTCTTCGACGAGGAGGGGCAGGGCGACACGCTGTTCAGCGGCGAGGAGGAGGCGCATCAGCAGATCGTCGAGCAGATCGTCGAGATGCAGGACGACCTGATGACGCAGTATCTCGAGGAGGGCGACGACCAGAACCTCGACAAGATGAAGGTGCACGACGCGTTCGAGGCAGCGCTTCGGGACGGGCACCTCGTGCCAATCTGCTACTGCTCCGCGAAGACGGGCGCGGGCGTCGAGCACCTGATGCACGTGATCGCGAGCCTGCTACCGAGCCCGATTGAGGGGAACCCGCGGCCGTTCATGAAGATGGCCGAGGGCGTCGAGGTGGCGTTCACGCCGAAGTCGGAGGCGGGCGAGAAGGTGCTCGCGCACGTGTTCAAGGTCACGACGGACAAGCATGTCGGCAAGATGGGCATCTTCCGCGTGCACCAGGGGACGGTGAAGGCGAAGAGCGAGCTGATCGTCGACGACCAGAAGAAGCCGATCCGGATCGGTCACCTCGTGAAGCGGCAGGGCAAGGACCATGAGGAGGTCGAGGCGATCGGGCCCGGCGACATCGGGGCGATCGTGAAGATCGAGGAGATGCACTTCGACGCGACCTTGCACGAGGACCACGACCTCGACTCGGTGCATCTGCGTCCGCTGCCGCTGCCGAAGCCGATGTATGGACTGGCGGTCGAGCTGAAGAACCATGCGGACGAGACGAAGTTCAGCACGGCGATCCACAAGCTCGCGGCGGAGGATCCGTGCCTGGTGTTCGAGCGGATCGCGGCGACGAAGCAGAATGTGCTGCGTGGGTTGGGCGAGCTGCACCTGCGCGTGATCATGGAGCGGCTGAAGGAGGAGTACGGGATGGAGCTGGTCACCGAGCAGCCGAAGGTCGCGTACAAGGAAACGATCGGCGGGAACGCCGAGGGGCATCACCGTCACAAGAAGCAGACGGGCGGCGCGGGGCAGTTCGGCGAGGTCTATCTGCGGGTCGAGCCGATGAAGCCCGAGAACGGTCATCCGGACTTCGAGTTCGTGAACGGAACGGTCGGCGGGTCGGTGCCGCGTCAGTTCATGCCGGCGATCGAGAAGGGCGTGCGGCAGGTGCTCGAGCACGGCGCGGTCGCGGGGTATCCACTAACGGGCGTTCGCGTGACGGTGTATGACGGCAAGCACCACCCGGTGGACAGCAAGGAGATCGCGTTCGTGACGGCGGGCAAGCGTGCGTTCATCGACGCGGTGCAGAAGGCGCGTCCGACGTTGCTCGAGCCGTTCGTGACGGTCGAGGTGACCTGCCCGCAGGGCGCGATGGGCGATGTGACGAGTTCACTCGCGGGCAAGCGCGGGCGGGTGCAGGACACGGTGATGCTGCCGGGCGATCGGTGCACGATCGTGGCGCAGGCGCCGCAGGGCGAGCTGCAAGGGTTCGTGACCGAACTCAAGAGCATCACGGGTGGAGCGGGTTCGTACACGATGGACTACAGCCACGACGAGCCGGCGCCGCCGCACGTGCAGCAGGAGGTGATCGCGGCGTTCGAGGGGCATGGGGAAGAGGAGTAGGGGGAGCGTTCGAGCGACGAAGCGACGAAGCGACGAAGCGACGGAGGGGCTTAGGGCTGCGCTTGGGCGTGTGATTCCAGGCCGTCGGTCGGGTTGGTTTTGCGCTTTTTGCTCCATGTAGTACCGGCATGAACCACTCGGGCGGACTTGTTTCCAACGCGGCGGAGCATGTGGGGTTGACGGCGCTGCTGGCGCTCGGCGTTGGGGTCATCGCGGGGTCGGGGTGGTTGATCGCGCTCGGCGTCGTGGGGGTGGTGGTCGCCGTCGGGTGCTTCGTGGCGCGGTTGGTGAAGCGGTCGAAGAAGTAGCGTTTGGAAGGCACGAAGGCACGAAGGCACGAAGGCACGAAGGCACGAAGGCACGAAGGCACGAAGTGCGGAGCGCTGAGGGCTCAATACTGAGGGCTGTGGCACTCGGTAAGGCGCATGGACCGACGCCCTTCGTGCATGTGTGCCTTCCGTACTCGATGACGATGGTCTTGGCGTCGGCGCGTGTTCAGTGGGAGGTGGTCGCTTCGTTCGAGGCGGTGGGGGGAGAGGGCTGGCGCCTGGATCAGCCATTTGAACGTTGCGTCGCTTGGTGGAACTCTCGATACCCGGATCCCAACAATTGCAGAAAGCGGCTAGCGCCATCGGATCGATAGGGCTGTGAGCATGGAGGACTGAGGGGTGGCGTTCAATCCATCGGGCCAGCGGGTCGAGTCGGAGTTGATGCCGAACGAGAGCGTGCTGTGGGAATCGTCCCCGAGCCGTTGGGGCGCGGCGCGCAGCCAGTGTTACAACATCGGAAAAGCGATTGTCGGCCTGGGGTTCTGTCTCGGCTTCGCCGCCATTGCCGGGCTCAAGGTGTTCGAGAAGCCCTCGGCTATTGACTATCTGTTCCTCGCCGTCCTCGCGCTCGTTCTGCTCAGCGCGGCATGGCCATTGTTTCGTCCCGTGGTCGCGTTCTGGCGCGCAGGCGCCGTCATTTATCTTGTGACAACGCATCGGTGCATCATCATCGATCCCGTCCTGTTCGGCGGCGTGCGGGTCCGGAGTTTCTGGCCCCTAGACCTGCTTGATATGTGGAAAACGGTGCGTGGTAGCGGGCACGGCGATCTTGTGTTCCGGGGATGGACCGAGGAGTACAAGGACGACAAAGGTTGGGAGCATCGCCGGGGCGAGCAGGTGGGGTTCCTGGGTGTGGAAGACGTACGCGCGGTCGAGTCGCTTATTCGAGATCGGCTGATCAACGAAGCGGGCTAGCGACAGCACGGGTCGGCCGTGTTCTCACTCAAACACAATTGTCTTGGCGCCGTCGACGATCACGCGGTCTTCGAGGTGGAGGCGGACGGCTTCGGCGAGGGTGACGCGTTCGAGGTCGCGGCCTTTGCGGACGAGGTCTTCGACGGTGTCGCGGTGGGTGACGTGGCGGGTTTGCTGGGCGATGATGGGGCCTTCGTCGAGGTCGGCGGTGACGTAGTGGGCGGTGGCGCCGATGAGCTTGACGCCTTTTTCGAAGGCCTGGTGGTAGGGCTTGGCGCCGGCGAAGGCGGGGAGGAAGCTGTGGTGGATGTTGATGATCCGCCCGGCGAAGCGGTCGACGAGGGCGGGTGAGAGGACCTGCATGTAGCGGGCGAGGACGACGAGGTCGGTCGCGTCGGCTTCGAGCAGCTCGACGATCCGCGCTTCCTGCTCGAGCTTGGTCTCGGGGGTGATGGGGAGTCGCTCGTAGTTGTGTCCGAATCCGTCCGCGAGCGGCTCCGCGTCGGCGTGGTTTGAGATGACGCGGGTAACGTCGGCGTCGAGCTCGCCGATGGAGTGGCGCCAGAGCAGGTCGGCGACGCAGTGGGTCTGCTTGCTGCAGAGGATCGCCATGCGTCGGCGGACCGCGGGCCAGCGGAGGCGGGTGGTCATCGCGAGTTGTGTGGCAACGCGGTCGATGCGGGCGGCGAGTTCGGCGCGCTGGTCGTCGGTTTCGGTGGCCGAGGCCTGGAAGGCCACGCGCATGAAGAAGCGGCCGTCAACGGGGTCGGCGTGCTGGTCGGCGTCGAGGATGTTGCGGTTGGCCTCGGCGAGGGCAGTGGCGACTGCGGCGATGACGCCTTCGCGGTCGGGGCAGGCAACGAGTAGTGTGGCGGTCGCGTCAGTGGGCATCGAAGCAGGGTAGATGATCGGCGTCAGGCGGCGCAGTGGGCGGTCGTGCGCACGATCTCGTTCAGCGCGTCGATGACGGTCGATTGCCGCTCGGGCGAGAGCGAGGCGGAGCAGGGGAGCGTGATGACGCGATCCCAGACGCTTTCGCAGACGTCCATCCGGGTGCACGGGGCGTTCGCATACGGCGGCTGAAGGTGGACAGGGCGCCAGAACGAGCCGGCGTGGATGCCGCGGGCGTTCAGTTCGGTCGAGACGGCGCGGGCTGTTTCCGCGGTCGGAGCGATAACGCCGCTCAGCCAGGTGGGCGCGTCGGACCAGGGCGGCGCGGGGAGGGGGCCGAAGCCCGGGAGATCGGCGATGGCCTCGTCGTAGGCGGCGCGGATGCGGCGCTTGGCGGCGAGGAGCTGGTCGAGGCGTTCGAGTTGCGCGACACCGACCGCTGCCTGGAGGTTGGTCATGCGGAAGTTGAACGCGGTTTCGTCGTGCGTGTAGGAGCCATCCCGGGCTCGAGCCTGAGCGCCGAGGCGTCGGGCGTGGTCGACGCGATCGGGATCGGCGCCGACGACGGCGCCGCCGCCTCCGCATGTGAGCGTCTTGTTGCCGTTGAAGGAGAGGCAGACGAGGTCGGCGGTTCTCGCGAGCTCGGGTGGGCCGATGGCGGCGGCGGCGTCGCCGATGACGGGTAGGCCGAAGTCGTGCGCGATGGCGCGGATGGCGTCGGCCATGGGGACGGCGCCGAGGGTGTAGACGGGCATGATCGCGCCGACGCGGGCGCCGGTGGCGATGTGGTGTAGCTTGCCGTTGCGTTGGACGGTTTCGCGCTCGAGCGTTGAGCGGAGGAGACCAGGGTCGAGCGTCCAGCCGACCGGTTCGACATCAAAGAGCCACGGCTCGGCGCCCGCGAGGCGGATGGCGTTGGCGGTCGCGATGTAGGTGTAGCTCGGAGCGATGACGAGGTCGCCCGGGCGGACGCCCATGACGCGGAGCGCGAGATAAAGAGCGGAAGAGCCGCTCTGGGTGGCGGCTGCTGCCGTCGTGCCGGTGGCGTACGCGAGGTCTCGCTCGAAGCGCGTCACAAATGGTCCGACGGAGGAGACGAATCCAGACGCGACGCACTCGGCGAGGTAGGCGGCTTCGTTTCCCGAGAGGTCGGGCTCGGCGAGGCCGATGCGGTCAGACGACATACTCGGCTTCCCGGCCCGATCGCGCCTGGTGGTCGCGGAACCATGCGATGGTCCGGTCGATGCCTTCCTCGAGCGAGACGGCGGGGGACCATCCGAGGAGTTCGGTGGCGCGGGTGGCGTCGCCGAGCAGGCGGTCGACTTCGCTCGCGCCCGGGCGGCGACGCTGAGCGGTCGAGACGATCTCGGCGGAGGACCCGCAGCGGTCGGCGATGAGGCGGGCGAGGTCGCCGATGGCGATCTCGCGACCTGTCGCAAGGTTGATGGTCAGGCCTTCGACGTCGTCGTGGGCGATTGCGGCGCGGACAAAGCCGTCGACGGTGTTCTCGACGAAGTTGAGGTCGCGGGTGGTGTCGAGGGCGCCGAGCTCAATTCGGTCGGCGGCGCTGAGGCACTGGGCGATGATGGTCGGGATCACGGCGCGGAGGGACTGGCGGGGGCCGAAGGTGTTGAAGGGGCGCACGGTGACGACGGGCGTCTCGAACGAGCGGTGGAAGGAGAGGGCGAGTTGGTCGGCGGAGGTTTTGCTCGCGGCGTAGGGCGACTGGGCCACGAGCGGATGGTCTTCGCTGATCGGCACGCGCTGGGCGCTGCCGTAGACCTCGCTCGTGGAGGTGTGGATGATGCGCGACACGCCGTGGTCGCGGGCGGCCTGGAGGACGTTGAGCGTGCCTTCGACGTTGACGCGGATGTAGGAGCGCGGCGCGGTGTAGGAGTAGGGGATGCCGATGAGGGCGGCGAGATGGAGGACGGTGTCCGCGCCGCGGAGGAGGGAGCTGACGCAGTCGGCGTCGGTGATGTCGCCCGCGACGATCTCCATGTCGTTCGCGAGTTCCGAATCGTCGAGCCATCCGCGCCGTCCGGGGGCGTTGTACTTGACCAGGGCGCGGACGCTCGCGCCTTCGCGGACGAGGCGTTCGGCGAGGTGGCTTCCGATGAACCCACCTGCGCCGGTGACGACGACGGTCGTACCGTCGAGCTTGGCCGTGCTCACGACGCGAGCCTTTCGTTGATCGGCGCTGTGGCCTGTGTGATGACCTCGGGGGCTTCGCGCTGGGCGCGTTCGTAGTCTTCCGGGAGGCCGATATCGAGCCAGTACTCGCGGATGGGGAACGCGCAGACCGGCTCGCCCGACTCGCGTGCATCGTCGATGAGCTGGGTCATGTCGTAGCGGCGACCCTCAGGGATGCGCTCGAGCAGGTGACGCTCGATGACGTACATGCCGGCGTTGACGAGCACGCTGTAGGTCGGTTTCTCGACGAGCGAACGGATGACGGCGCCCTCACACTCGGCGACGCCGTAGGGGACGGCGATGCTGTGCTTGCGGACGGCGACGGTCATGGACGCCGCGTGTTCGTCGTGGAAGTGGCGCATGGCGTTGAAGTCGACGCTCGTGAGGATGTCGCCGTTGAGGACGAGGAGTGGTCCGGGGGGTGGCTCTCCGAGCATCGAGAGGCAGCCGGCGGTGCCGAGGGGGGCGCGTTCGTCGAGGTAGGTGATCCGGACGCCGTGGCGCTCGCCTGCGCCGAAGTGTTCGCGGATGCGTTCGGCGAGGTAGTGGGTGCTGATGGCGATGGAGGCGACGCCGATCTCGCGCAGGCGTTCGACCGTGTGCTCGAGGAGGGGGCGGTCGCCGACGTGGAGCATGGGCTTGGGTGTCTGGGCCGTCAGGTCGCCGAGGCGTGAGCCGAAGCCGCCCGCCATGACGACGGCGGTCATCGGTCCTCCGCGATCGGTGACGGCGCGGGTCGTGGGCGATGGGCTGGTCGTGGATCGTGGGGCGAGGTCGTCGATCGTGGCGACACGGACGGGGCAGCCCTGGCCATCAACGACGGGGAGCTGGCGGATGCGCCGCTTGACCATGGCCGCGAGCAGTTCGGCATCGGTCGCGGTCTCGGGCGCGGTCGCTGGGGTTTCGTAGGCGGTGCCGCGTTTGCGTTCGAGAAGTACCCCTATTTCGGCGTCCAACTCGACGCCATCGAGCATCGCTCGGCGGATGTCGCCGTCGGTGATGGTGGCGATGAGGGAGTCGTCGTCGCGGACGACGAGGGCGATGCCGATGGCGCCGCGGTCGATGGCGGCGGCGGCTTCGCGGAGGGTCGCGTCGGCCACGATGAGGGGAAGGGTCGGATTTTGGCCGGTCCTTCGGCCCGTCGCATCGCTCATCTCAGGTGTGAGATCGGCCGCATCGCGGGCGGACCTGTGGAATTGGGGCGACGTTCGATGGCGGTATCGCGTATCGACGTGAAAGCGGTTATAAAGGACGGGTATGCGTCACGCCATCTTCGGCGCTTCGACCCTTCTCGGTTCGCGGCTGCTGCAACGTCTGATCGAGTCCGGCGAGGAGGTCATGGCCTACGACGCGGATCCGGACGCCGCGGCGACGCGGTCGGTGCCGATTCATCGGTGCGATCCGGACCGTGACCTGCTCGAGCCGCAGCAGTTCTTCGGGATCGAGTCGATCGACTGCGCGTATTGGTGCGTGAAGAGCCCGACGTTCCGCGCGTTTCCGGTGGGGGCGGGGAAGCTGTTCTCGATGAATGTCGCGGGCCCCGCTCGGGCGGCGGAAGCCGCGGCGGCGGCGGGGGCGCGGGCGTTCATCAGCGTCGCTTCGGGGAGTCTGTATCAGCCTCGTTGGGAGGCGATTCCCGAGACGGCGGACTTCCAGCACTTCAATCCCTACGCGCTCAGTGCGATTGCGGGTGAGCAGGCGTTGCACGTGATCCATGCCGGTAAGCCGAGGTTCGGCGTGTTGTGTCTGCGGCTGTTCGGGCTGTTTGGGCCGGGCCAGGCGCAGGGGCTGGTGCCGGGGCTGATCAAGCGTGTTCGGTCGGGCAGCGGGATCGCGCTTCCGCCGCACCCGGACGACAAAGCGACGGACGCCAACGGGTTACAGCTCTCTGTGACGTATGTCGATGATGCCGCCGTGTGCATCGAGCAGTTAGCGAAGTTGGTTCATGCGGGGCGGGTGAAGGACCGGGTGCTGAATCTCGCGGGCCCCGAGCCGACAACGATCCGGCGGATGGCGGAGTTGATCGGGCGATCGCTTCACCTGGTGCCGCACTACGAGACACCGATGCGTCCGCGGGACGGCGAGTTCATCGCCGATATCTCGCGGCTCTCGCAGCTTGTGAACGTTCCACAGACGCCTCTCGATGAGGCGATGGAGCGAACGGTGGCCGCGGCGCCCAGCGCTGCGTGAGGAGGATTGGGCCGTGACGATGAACGGGCGCGAGATGTCCTCGGGCGGTCGGTTGCGCGGGGTGGTGCTGGCGGGCGGTCGTGGCACCCGCCTGGGTTGCATCACGCGGGTCGCGAACAAGCATCTGTTGCCGGTCTACGACCGTCCGATGATCTTCCACGGCCTCGAGGCGATGGCGTGCGCGGGTGTCCGTGAGGTGATGGTGGTGGTCGATCGGGGCGATCTGGACGAGTATCGGCGCCTTTTGATCGACCCGCTTGAGCACGGGCTCGATCGGCTCGAACTCGGCGAGCAGGACGGCCCGAAGGGGATCGCGGATGCGCTCGCGGTCGCGGAGTCGTTCGTTGGCGGGAACGACGCGTTCGTTCTGCTCGGCGACAACCTCTTCGGCACATCGCTCGCTGCGGCGGCGCAGGAGTTCGCGGGCTCGCGCGCGACCGGGATGGTGATGCTGACGCCCGTCGAGAATCCGAGGGAGTTCGGCATTGCTCGGTTCAGCGGGTCGGACGGGCGGCTTGAGGAGATCATCGAGAAGCCCGAGCACCCGCCCACCGACCTCGGCGTGACCGGGGCCTACTTCTATCGCCCCTCGGTGTTTGACCTGATACGCGGGTTGTCGCCCAGTTCGCGTGGGGAGCTTGAGATCACGGACCTCAACAACGCGATCCTGTCGCGTGGTGAGCTGGATTGGTCGGACGTGGAGGGGTGGTGGGCCGACGCGGGGACGCCCGACGGGCTCCTGAGGGCGTCGCTGAACGCCGCGGATCGGGGCGTCAACGGCGGGCCTGCTCGTCGGTCCCTTGTCCACGAGACCGGGGGAGATCCCTACTGATCTCATGCACCGGAATCCTCGCCCGGCGGTAGGGCGGTGACGTACCCTTTTCGTTCGTCGCGGGGGGTGTGTCGCCGCGGGGCGGAGGTGACGATGCTTATGTCTTGGTCCGGCCTTCGGGCGTGGTTGCTCGCCCTGGTGGTGGCTGCCTGCGGTGGTGTCTCGTTCGGTCAGGCTCCGCCGGCAACGGTGCGGGTGGATCCGGCGCGGCTCGAGTCGGTGATGAATCAGCGGGCGGTGACGGGCGACTTCCGGGCGCTTCGGCGATCGGAGGTCGCGGCGCAGGTTGCGGGTCCGTTACGAGCCGCTAGGCGTACATTCCGCTGCTCGATCAACTCTGCCGGGATCGCGAACTCGAAGTCGACCTCGTTCTCATCAAGATTCGCAACCGCGGAACTGATCAGGGTCTCCGCGACCTTGCGGAGCGAGGTCTCGCCCTCGTCCGCGAACGCCTGGAGCATGGCGGCAAGGTCCTTGATGACTCCATCGGTGATCGAGGCGATCTCCTTCTCGGTCAACGCGGGACCCCCGTTCATGCCAGCGAGCTTGTCCTCGATAACGCGGATCTGCCTGGTCGTCTCGTCGATCGCATCGTTGACGATGTCATCGTCGTCGCCGCCAAGACGACGGACCTGCGATCTCAGGCGCGCCTTCAGCTTGTCGAGGTTAGCCAAGAGTTGCTCGGCTTCGCCCGATTCGCCCCGACGCTGCTTATCTTGCTCGCCGATCTCTTTGATGATCCGTTCGCGGAGATCAGGGAGCGAGCAGATCAACGCCTCGATCTCTTCCAAGACCGCGCGATGCAGCGGCCCCGACGCCAACCATCTCCGACGCTGCGATCCCTTCGCAGGCATGTCGACGCTCTTGTTGAGTCCGTAATAGATCCGTCCGCGGCTTCGCTTTGCGATGAGCCGCCTGCCGGTCGTCGGCTCGACGAGGATGTCGGACAAGAGATGCTTCGTCCGGCCGTTGCGGCGCGCCGGATCCTTGATCCAACCCGACTTGATCTTGGCGCGATGCTCGGCCTGCTCGGCCATCGCCGCGTGCCGCAGATGTTCGGGCAGATAGTCGCGGAGTTGCGGGTATGCGATGACGTACCATGAACTCTCGGGCCGAATGCCGCGGATGCGGCGACCTTGCTCGCGGGGCAGCGGCTCCGGGCGTCCTTCTGCTTGGTTGAAATAGAGAGCAGACGAATGCCGGTTGGCATAGCCAACGCCGCAGTACGTCTCGTTGCGAAGCATCGCATCGATGACGGTCTTGGTCCATCGTTTGCCGTTGGGCGACGGGATTTCTTCATCATTGAGGACGCGAGCAATGCGTGTACCCGCGACGCCCTGCTCATGCCGCATCTCAAAGATCCGGATGACGACCGCATGATGCTCCGGGTCGCCCGGGATCAGCGTGACTTTGTCCTTCTTCTCCTTCTTGAACCCCAACTTGCCCGGCTCGTACCGGAGGCGGACCTCCTTGGTCTCGGGATCCAGGTTGAGCCGCGTTCCATCCGGGAGCAAGCGGATGATACAGATCGGCTCGTCGTCTTCGGTCATATAGAGACGGTCGATGCCGTACGCCCCCTTGCTCGCATGACTGCGACGCCCCTCGCGGAGCGCCTGTTGCGACCCCCTGGCCGAGTTGTCTGCGATGCCGCGGGCGGTCTGCTGAGCGATCATCGCTTTCATCATGCGGACCATGGTGGCGTTGTTGGCATCCTCCATGAACGCGTCGGTCTCGGCGATCTCGATGCCCTCGTCCAAGAGGCGATCGGCCAGAGCCCCAAAATGGAGCGGCCCCGAACGCCCGAACCGGCTTTGGTCATAGAACAGGACGACATCGATCCGCTCGCCCGACCGCTTGCGCGCGATGATCTCGTCCATCGCCGCTTCAAGGTTGGCCTTGATGCTGCCGGACTTGCCGACAAGTTGCAAGGCGTCGGCGAGCTCCATGTCGTACTCCTCCGCGAAGTACTCCATGGAGTTCATCTGATCATCGATGGAGGTATCGGCCTGCTCCATCGTACTGCATCGCGGCATGGGGACCGCTCGTTTTCCGTTGAGTCGAGACTTCCGTTTCATATCTCTTCCTCCTCATGACCGCCCATTCGCCTGCGGACCATGGAGGCAAGTAGAAGTCGAAGGGCGTCATTGCAATCAAGTTCCTCCTCCGGATCCTGCGGCCGATACGCGACCGCGACCCGGACCTGCCGCGGCGGACGACCCCGACGACGAGAAACGATCTCGCCGCTCTGGTCGCCGCTGGATTGCGGCAGGTGTGGTCTGCCCTTCTCATTTCTACGAGTCATGCGTTGACTCCTCCCTCGCGCGCCAGTTTTCATGGTGGTGACGGGCGCGACACTTCCGATTTGCAGGTTTCTCAGCTTCCGCGCTCACTCACGCGTGTCTGCCACGGCTTGGTGTCCATGGGAACAACCGGCACCACGGCCATCCGCTGACCGTGCCCGTGTGTGCCGCGCGCCTCGTCTACCGCTTCGCGGAAGCCTTCTCCGAACTCTCGCGCGTACCCGTCCTCGATCACATCGAGCATGCCATAGACGACACCCATCAAGGTTGCGATATCTGTGCTCGTCATGCCCTTGTCGAGCGTCTGGATCCGGATCCCACGCAGGTCCGCGTGTTCACAGTCCGGGGTGCCCACCGGATCCGGCGCGCTCACCGCGATGAGCAGGGTGCGAGACAACCCCGCCGTCGCCGCCTCGCAGTTGCTCGCGAGCAGCCTGATCTTCCTCGCCATCCCATCCGGGCCGTTGAACGTGTGCGTTGTTGTCATCGCCGTACCTCTCACTAAAGGACTGAACCACCAAACCCGCCGCGAGGCGTTAGCCCCACGGCGAGCCTCTCTCCCCTCCGCCCTCATCCACCGCAGTCATCGCACAGGTCGAGCCCCGCCGCATCGAGCATCTTGCGCCGTGCCTGGTTTACGAGCTCGCGGAAGGCCTCCTCGCCCATCTCCGCGCCCGCTGCCATCTGCGACAACACCATGAGCACCGCGACATCGAGCTGCGCGAGAAGTACTGCGACCTCCACCTCGTTGAGAGCCCCGACCGCCCCAGCCACCAACGCCTCCGGCCGCGCCGCGGGGAACGGGCCATCGCTGTCCTCCCCAAGCGTCGCCGCCACCGCGAGCACGCTCCCGTGCTCCTTGGCCCATGCGAGCAGGCCGTCCGCCGCCGCTGTGATCTCGTCCGCCGTGTGGGTGTTCTCGTCCGTCATCCGATGCTCCGCTTGTGTACGCCAATGGGTCAATACGGCGTACATAGCGGTGACTTGGACGGAAGGCAAGGATCCGTCCGCGGTGAACTCGACAATTTCAACACGGAATCGGAGGCGCATCAGGATCCAGCCCAAACCGGTATGGATCCTGACGGGAATCGCGGTATCTCGGGTACGCGGGTATAGACGCCAACTCGCAGATCCGGCGTACCATCATGCTCATGCCGCGAGCAGGTACACCAAATCAGTCATGGCGAGATGTGCTTGATGAGGTACGCGAGCTCGCGTCGCGCACGGGTACAGGCCGCTCGAAACTACTCCGCAAGCTCAACGAACTTGACTCCGCGGTCACCGGTGAGATTAACAACCTGAACGACGCCCGTCGTCGGCGGATCATCGGCCCCCGTGCCCGTGTGCGGGCCGCCACCTACACCGTCGAAGAGTCACGCCGCGGCCCCGCCCTCATTGAGATCCGCCCAGGCGCAGCGGCGAAACCGTACAAGGTGCCGCTGCCGTACTACAGGGCGGTTGCCACCGAGGTCGCGTCCACCGCGGAGCCACAACTCTTCGCCACCATCAAGGCCGCCGCGAGCCGCCGGCTTGGAGAGGAGCTGCCCGACTACGCCGCCCGCGTCTCGCTGCGATTCTGGTCCGCCTCAGGTCTCGTCCATCATGAAGGTGCACGGTTCACCCGCGTCGGCACTAAGGCCGGGTTTACACGAGCAACCCGGGAAGCCTGGACGAGCTTGCAGCGTGAGCCCTTCGAAGTCGGTCCTGATCAATCGTCGGAAGGTTGACCGGGCGGGAGCTCGATCGACTCGATCGCTCTCGCCGCGTCTTCGTCATAGACGGAGAAGTACAGATCAAGGATCTTGCTCGACGAGTGCCCGACGAGCTGCAACGCGTATCGATACGACACATTTTGCCGGGCCAGCATCGAGACGAACGCGTGTCGAAACGTGTGCACTTTGTATTGCGTGGGATTCTCGAAGCCGCACTTTTTACACAACGCCTTCACCTGATCCAGCAGCCGCGTATCAACGAGCTTTCCGTTTCCGCGGGGATACCGCTTTGACGGATGAGAATGGAAAACCCGCTCGTCGATCCGCGGCATCGACTCCAAGTACGGCCGCAGCTCGGAGTGAATCGGGATCCGACGCGACTCCTTCCCCTTTGTCTCGTCGTCGGAGCCCCCGTGCCGGATGTCGAGCACGCCGTTGCCGTTGGCGTCGAGGTGGACATCCTCCCACAGCAGGTCCCGCATCTCACCGACGCGGCACCCGGTGTAGGCGAGGAACACAATGATGGGCCGGAGATTGTCGTCCGCGGTGTCGATCATTGTGCGGATCTGCTCAGGGGTGAAGCACGGCTGTTTCTTCGACGCCGGCTTCTTCAGCTTGAGCTTGCGGATCGGGTTCTTCGCGAGGATCTCAGCAACCTCGCAGCACCACTTGAAGAGCTGCTGAACGATCACCATGCGGTCGTAGACCGTCTTCTTCGACAAGTGATTCATCGTGTTCACAAACGCCCAGAACTCGACCTGTCCGAACCGACCGAGGTAGACGATGGACCGGTCTTTGCAGAAGTCCTTGAGCTTGCCGAGCGTGTGCTCGTACGCCGCCATGGTCCTCGGCTTGAGCCGCCGGGCCCGGCAGGTGTCGAGGTACAGCTTCACCGCCTCGTCGACGGTGTATTCCTTGGGGGCTTCGAGGCGTTCGCCGTTGCAGATCTTGTCGTGCAAGGCATGGGCCGCGTTGATCGCGGCCGTTTTGTTCTTGGTCTTCAGGCTCCGGCGTTGCTGCTTATTGCCGAGGCTCCACTCCGCGTAGTAGGTCTTGGTGCGTGCCGACGTGCCGTCCTTCTTTCGGTACGACTTGTGCCCCACGTGGATGATGGGGTTGCTCGTGCCCTCGACCTCGAACCGGTTGGCCAGCATCACCCGTGCTCCTTCATGAGCTCCTGGATGAACCGATCGCGGAGGAACAGCAGGGGCTTACCAGGCTTGGCCGACTTCGGGAACCGCCCCTCCGACACGAGCCGCTTGACGGTGAACGGTGACCGCCGGGCGACCTTGGCGGCCTCGTCAAGCGTGATGATGGGCGGCAACTCGTACTCCTCAGCCAACGCCCGAGCTTCGTGCAGCGGAATGTTGAGTCCGATGAGACGACGCGAGCTTGGGAAAGTGGGCTCGGTGCGGGGGATGCGGACGGTGCGCCCACGGACGAAGCCGGCGCGGCGGGCAAAAAGCCAGGACGCTCGGGCGGATCGGAGGATGAGAGACCTCATCGCGGGCATCACAGCACCCCCCTCAGCTCGATGTTGCGGACGCTCGCCGCGATCGGTGAGCCGTCCCTGGTCAGCCATGCTCTGCCGCGGTCGGTCAGCGTGTAATCCGTGATCCGAAGGGATCCGTCGGTGGGCTCATCGATGAAGCCCTCGGCCTTGGCAACTTGAAGACCGAGCTGCGACTCGGCGAGCCAGAACGCCTTCGCGGTGCTCGGGCCCCGTTGGTTGCCCACCGCCCGCTCGCTGAGCCGGGCGATTTGTTCAGGTCCGACCTCGGCTTCCAAGAGCAGCATGAGGGAAGCCGCTGCTCGCCAGGCGCGACCTTTGTTGCCAGCGGCGTCACGCTGGTAGCAGGCGAAGACGCCTGCCAACACCTGTAACTCTGCCTCTTCACTTCCGTGCACGGCCTCGATGTCAAGGCCCAGCAGGTCCAACGCGGCAGCGTGGATGAAGAACTTCGCGAAACCGTCGCTGTCGATCGTGGCTGAAATCAGCCCGAGTGCCCGGGCGTGCTCGACCACGGCGGAAGTCGCGACACCTCCGTGTGCGGGCAGCTCCTCGTCGATCGCGTCGACCACCTCGGATGTGACCATCCCATTTGCGGAGAGCTCGGCGAGGTACTCCAGCGCGATGATGAGGTGCCCCCGGGTGACCGAGGTGAGCGGTGCGGCTAGGCTTTGCGTCTCTTTCATATGGCAGACCTCTACAGAAATCCACCGAGAGTAGCTCGCCTTGGATGATCCGTCAACGCCCACCTAGAAAAAACCGTGAGGTTGTGGTACAGTTGGTTCAATGCCTGACGCCGCCTACGCCCTTCGACAGATCGACATCGCCCGAGAGGAGCTCACCGGAGTGCTGGGCGAGTGCCCGTCGTCGGGTGCCCGGATCGCGAAGGCACTGGCCGCATTGCAGTCACTTGAACGCGAGTTCGTCGCAGACCCCGGCGAGAAGCAGACGGCGCGCCGCCGCGGCCCCAAGGAAGCCAAGACGGTCGAGGACTACAG
>PAKY01000084.1 GCA_002706885.1 Phycisphaerae bacterium | reverse complement strand
GCTCCGAGCCGGAGGAGGCGGAGGCCATCGCCGAATCGCTCGCCGAACGCTACCGCGAAGCGACTCCCGAGGAGAGGACCGTGATGCTCGCGACGCTGCCGGCGCGATCGACGTTCCGCTCGATGAAGGTGTTTGACGACGCCGCGAAGGAAGTCGCTTCTTCCATCGCGTCTTCGGACGACCCGACGGACAGGCTGAACGTCGGGCTCACGATCCTCACCCGCGTTGCGGAGGCGGACCACCCGCTCTTCGAAGAGGCATCAACGGGTGATCGGACCGTTGGAAGCCTTGTCCGCGAGGCGCTGCGGAAGGGAACGACGACCATCGCGACTGCGCCGCGCGGGGTCATCGGTCTCGCGGGCGCGGGTCGACCGGGCGCGGAACAGGCCACCGCCAACCCGTGAGCGAAGCGGACGTCGAACTCGATTCGACCCACCAATCTGACCCCAGAGCGAAGCGGGCCGCGCGACTGACCGGGTCGGTGATCGGCGTTCTGTTGTTTGTCGCCGCGATCGTGACCATCGCCATGGAGGGCGACAAGCTCAAAAAGGCGTGGGACGAGGCGGCGAACGCGCCGCTCTGGCTGGTGGTCGTCATCCTCGCGCTCCCAGCGCTCAACTGGCTGGTGATCTCGGCGTCGTTCCAACTCCTGACCCGCCGGTTCGGCGAGGTCCGATTCCGGGAGATGCTCGCTCTGGTCGGCAGCGCTTGGCTGCTGAACTATCTCCCCATGCGCCCCGGCATGTTCGGGCGTCTCGCGTACCACAAGCGATACAACGGCATCCGCGTCAAGGACTCCGTTCGCGTACTCGTCGAATCCGTCGTGCTGAGCGTGGCGGCCATTGTGCTGCTTGTCGTGCTCGCGATGATCGTTCCGGAAAACTCGGTCATCGGCTATGTCATTCTGAGCGCTCCTCTCATCATCACGGCGCCCGCCGCTGTCGTCCTCAAGCGGTTCACGACCCTGACCTGGCGCTTTGTCGGAGCGTTTGCGTTCCGATACATCGACGCGATCATCTGGGCGGGGCGATACGCCGCCGTGCTGTGGTTCGTGGGGGCGCCTGTGGGGCTCCACCGCGCAGCCCTCGCCGCCGCCGCGAGTCAGGCCGTTCAGCTCATCCCCGTCGCCGGCAACGGCCTCGGGTTCCGCGAGTGGGCGATCAGCCTGACCGTGGAGGACGGGCTGGTGGCCGATGTCACCAACCGTGCCGCCGAGGTCGCCGTCGCCCTGGTGATCGGTTTGATCGCCGGGGCTTGGCTCGCGGCGTTGGTCAGATCGCGAGATCGGCAAAGCCAACCCCCCGCGACGACCGAATAGAGTTCCCGGGGGGAAAGACCCGAGTCATGGTCAACAAGATCGAACAGGACCACCAACGCTTCCGCCAGATCGTGCGGGGCAAGATCCGAAAGGATCTGCGCAAGTTCCTCTCCAGGGACGAGCTCATAGGCCGCGAGGGCAAGCGCGCGGTCTCGATCCCGGTCCACGACATCGATATCCCCACCTTCCGCTATGGCGACAACTCGTCGGGCGTCGGCATGGGCGAGGGCGGCGATGGGGAAGGCCAGCCGAGTCAGGGCTCAGGCGAGACGCCGGGCGGCGAAGAGGAAGGCAAGCACATCCTCGAGGTCGAGGTCGAACTCGACGAGCTTGCGGATATCCTCGCCCAGGAACTCGAACTCCCCCGCATCGAGCCCCGCGGCAAGAAGCAACTGACGACCATCAAGGACAAGTACTCGGGCATCCGCCCGGTCGGGCCGAGCTCCCTCCGCCATTTCAAGCGGAGCTACCGCGAGGCGCTGAAAAGACAGCTCGCGACGGGGGAGTACGACCCGCAAGATCCTGTCATCGTCCCGATCAGGCGTGACATGCGGTATCGCTCGTGGAACGAGGTCAAGGCGCCCGACTCCAACGCGGTGATCGTCTACATGATGGACGTCTCCGGCTCGATGGGAGATCAGCAGAAGAAACTCGTCCGGATGACCGCGTTCTGGATCGACACCTGGCTGCGCCGAAACTACGACGGCATCGAGAGCCGCTACGTCGTCCACGACGTGCGCGCGGCCGAGGTCGACAAGAAGACGTTCTTCAGCCTCCGCGAGGACGGCGGAACGCGCATCAGCTCCGCCTTCTCGCTCTGCAAAGGGCTGCTCGAGGAGAGCTACCCGCCGCACGAGTGGAACGTCTACCTGTTCCACTTTTCCGATGGCGATAACTCCTCCGAGGCCGACAATCGACAGTGTGTCAGCCTCCTGAAGGACCACCTGCTTCCGGGCTGCAACATGTTCGGATACTGCCAGGTCGCCAGCGCCTACGGCTCGGGCCACTTTATCAACGTCCTGCACGACGCCTTTCCGGAGGCCGCGAACGCCGCGGCGGACCGCGAACTCGTCACCGCCCGCGTTGGCGAGTCCAACGACATCTACGACGCGCTCAGGACGTTCTTCAAGCAGGGACGCTGAGCGGCCCTCCAGCGGAACGTGCATCCCTGAACGCGGTCCGCGCGAACCATCGTCAAGCGAGTGCCGCGAGCCGTATCGTGGTGAAGCAGGAGACGACGCCCGCGTGCCCATCTTCTTCGTCGGATATGCCCTGATCGTCTGGGCGCTCGCCGCGCGGTACCGCCGGCGACCCGCGGGGTATCTGGCCGTCGCGATCGGGTTTTCTGGGTTGATGTCCCTGAACTTGCTGCACATCAAACTCAACGACTGGACGGAGGGCGAGATCTTCCTCCCGGTCCTTCAGTCGATCATGTACCCGTATACGGCGTTTGTGACGGGCATCGGTGTCTACATCGCCTGTCTGCCACACCGATCCAACCGCGGCTGCGCCTGGTGCGGGTACGACCTCCATGGCCTCGGAAGCCTCCGCGAACCATGCCGCTGCCCCGAGTGCGGCAAGGTCGCGCCAGCGGAGCACAGCTACCGCCGATCGGGCGTCGACCGAGCTGATCTTCGCTCAGGCGACCGCCCATCATCCTCGAATCATGCGGTACAACACGCCGAAAACGAGGATCAGCGCGGGCAGACCGGCCATGAGGCCCCATCGCAGGCCACTCACGAGCCCGTCTGACATCGGCCCGATCGTCGGCGTCGCGCGAGCCGACCCGCTCGCGGCGATGAGTTCGTCCTGACCCGCGAGCCAGGCGATGCAAGCCTCGAGCAGTTCGATGTTGCCGGGCTGTGCGAAGCGATCGGGGTTGCTTTCGCTGCCGGCGGCCCAGACGGGATCCAGGAACCAGGTGGCTCCACCCACGACCACCGCTCGCGGTCCACCGGCCGGTTCACACGCCGCCGCCACCACCCACGGACCATCGCCGTCGTCCCCCTCGTCTTCCACGGGCTGAGCGACCAATCGACGCTGGTCCAGCGGGGTGCGCATGTACGCGAGCCACCGCGATTCGGCCCACGCGTTCGCGTCGGCGGGTACGCGAACGAGCGGTGAGACCGATTCGATCTCGACCGGTTCGATCGGCAACGCCCACTCGATACCGATCTGAAGGCCGCGCGTCGCGCGGGCGATCGGGTGCCCGAGTTCGTCGCCCTGCGTCACCCGGGACATCGGGTCCGCGACCACGCCACCCGGGGTCGCACGCCCGCTCAACAGCGGCCTGCCGCTGTCGATCCGGACGCCGAGGGGCGCCAGCGATCTCGCGATCGGGTCCTCACTGCCATAGCTCGGAGCGTCTGAGGGCTGGAGACAAACCAGCAGCGGGCGATCGTCGGAGATCAACTCCGAGACGGCCGACGCGACGCGACGCGTCCGCTCGAGACCGCTCGGGATCTCCAGGCTGTCGCGACGAACGGGCGGCTGCCAACTGTTTCCGGTCAGAATCAGGTACACCACCGGCCGCTGACCGGTCGGATCGAGCTTCGCAAGCGCCGGCGGTGGATCGCCGCGGGCGATCGCCCAATCCACCAGATCGATCCCCGAGGCCCGCAGTCGATCGGCGAGGAGCGACGCGATCCCGTTCAACCCCGCGATCTTCGTCCACTCCGCATGGCCGAGGACCACGATCGGACGATCCAACCGGGTCACCGCCCCGATGCCCGCGACCAGCGCCCGCTCGGTCGCTAGCCGTGTCTGCGTGATCGCTGACCCGGCGTCGCTCAGTCCGCTCGGGAAGAGGCTGGTCGGATCGATGCCCACGAGCGTCGGGCGTCCGTCGTCGGTAGCGGTAGGGCGGGAGATGATGATCGCCTCGTTGCTCGCGACGGCGCCCGCGAGGCGCGTGGCGTCGGGCGGCTTGATCTCCTTGAGGCGCTGCGCGAACGCAAGTGCCCGATCTCGGACGCGTCCGACCTCAGGCGGAATCCCCCGACGCCTTGCGCTGAACGAAACCGACGCGTCGTCCGCCGTCGCGAGGGTCGCCAACTGACTCGCCAGGGCTTCCATGGCCTGCGACGCCGTATCGAGCGTCGGCTTCGGGTCGGGCGCGACCATCTCGCTCCACGACGCGATGTCCTGTTCGACCCTGCGCGCGATGACATCGAGATCACGAGCGAGCGTCCGAAGCACCGCCGCCGGCTCAGCCGAATCGACAGCGGCCGCGGCATCCGCAAGCGTCGCGCCGGCCGTCCGCATCTCCGTTGCGACATCAGAGAGCGTCCGAGCGATGGCGTCATACCGATCGCGGTCGCGCGCGACCATCGCCTCGACCAGCCGATCGAACCGGTCACGGTCGAGCGGCCTCGCTGTATTGATCGTCGTCAGCGAGATGTTGTCGCTCGCCCCGCCGAACGCCTCAAGCACGTCCTCGGCCGCATCGATCAGTCGCCCATCGCGGGCCGAGCCATCGATTGCCGCGATGATCTCGATCGGGTCGTCCGCCGCGCCGAGAACGGCCTCCGCCCGGGGCGACAGGCGGTGCGTCTGGCGCATCGTCGCGTCGATGCGCACACTGACGCGCTCCGCCAGGACGGCGATCGATACCGCCGCGACCGCGACACCCACCACGAAGAGCACGCTCGCCGTCCAACGGGACGAGTTCGTGCGACGACTCGCCATCACGCCCACCTCCGCGCCTGAATCACGGCGACACTCGCGGCGAGGCCGATCGCCACAATCGCGAGGAAGTAGACGATGTGCCCGGTGTCGATCACCCCGCGGGCGAAGGTGTTGACGCGGGCGGCCATCGAGAGCGAAGCGAGCTTCTGACCCAATTCTGTGGACACCTGCGCGACGACCAGTCCCGTCATAAGCATCGCGCCCAGCAGGACGATCAACGTCGCAAGGAAGCTCAGGGTTTGGCTGTCGGTCAGGGCCGACACCACCGACCCGATCGCGAGATACGCCGCCCCTGCGAGCGCCAAGCCCAGGTAGCCCGCGGCGATGGCCCCGATGTCGGGACGAGGTTCACCAAGCGCCCAGAGACACGCGGCGAACGCGAGTGTGGGCGCCAGAACGAGCATCAGGAAGGCGACGCCCCCAAGGTACTTTCCGAGGACGATCGCCAGATCGCTCACCGGGCTCACGGCCATGGCCTCGAGCGTCCCCGAGCGAATCTCCTCGCTGAAGAACCGCATCGATATCGCGGGACAGATCGCCAGCAGCAGCCAGGCAGCGGGGGAGAAGAAGTACCGAAGCGTCGCCGGCTCGCCCGGCGCAAGCGTGGACAAGGTGAAGACCATCGCCGTCAGCGCGACGTACAGCGCGGTGATGACCCATCCCGTCGGCGTGCGGTACATCGAGCCGACGTCGCGACCCGTGATAGTGAGCACCGACGCCATCAGCCCCGGCGCCCGTCCGCTGCCCGGTTTCGCGTCACCCATCGGCGCCGCCCCCTCCGCGTGAAAGCAGGTCCATGAGGCGGTCCTCGGCCGAGGTCGCTTCAGCGTGGAGGCGTCGTACCACGCGTTCGTCGTTCGCGAGCGAGCGGGCGATGGCCTCGGAGGCGTCGCCCTTGCCAGGCTCAAGTTCCACCCGGAGCCGAAGCCACCCGGCGGACCTCGGACCGATCGGTTCAACGCTCTCCACCGCGTCGATCGCGACGAGCCGCCCCGAGACACGGGCCGCGTCCGAATCCGACCCAGCCTTCATGGAGCACTCGACGATCAGCGCCCGCGGCGTGTCTTCCGCCCCGGCGCCGAGCGGGCCGTCGTGAATCACCCGCCCGCCGCGCATGACCACGAACCGCTCGGCGACAGCCACCACCTCCCCCAGAACGTGGCTCGACAGGAGAACAATTCTGTCTTCGGCGAGCCGAGCGACGAGCCGTCGAAACGCCGTGATCTGCTCCGGATCGAGCCCCGAGGTGGGCTCATCGAGGACAAGCAACCCGGGGTCATGGAGCATGGCTGCGGCGAGACCGACGCGCTGGCGGTAGCCCTTGCTGAGCTTCCCGACCCGCCTCCCCCGGACCTCATCGAGCTCGCAGGCCTCGATCACGGCGCCGATCCGGGCGGTGGCCGTTCGGCGTGGGAGGCCGAAGAGAGCCGCCCGGAAGCGCAGAAACCGCTCGGTCTGCATCTCCGGGTACAGCATGGAGTGCTCGGCGAGGTGCCCGATGCGGGCCCGCAGCGCAGGATCGGCCGCCGGGTCGGACCTTCCGAACAGCCGTATCTCGCCGTTATCAGGCGTGAGGGCGCCGGTCGCGATGCGCATAAGCGTGGACTTGCCCGCGCCGTTCGGCCCGAGGAGCGCAACGAGCCCCGGACCGGGAATCTCGACCGACACCCCATCGAGAGCGATCGTGTCGCCGAATCGCTTGAAGATATCTCGGAGCTGAAGCATGCAGTTGGAAACAACGGACCGACCGGCCGATGTTAGACGAGGTAGACCTTGAGGGGTTTGTGACGACTTTTTCGTCTCGAGTGACTCCGCGGCGTTCGGAGGTGCGGATAGCAGCGTTAGAATGACTTCACGATTCGAGGAGTGACAGGCCGTGGCGATGCACGCCACAAGCAAATCGATCTTGATCGACGGCGAGCCCGTTTCGCCTGAAGTAGCCCGTGCGCTTGCGATTCTCTGCAACGCCGCGTGGGACGCACCGGGCGACGCGCTGTGCAAACAGCTCCGCGATCATGGTGTCGACGCAGCCGTCGACGATGAGGTCTGCGGCGGGCGCCCGTCCGAGGAGCAGGCCGTCGTCCTGCTCGACGCGATCGGCGAGGGCGTCTGCCTGGGCGACAACCGCGGACGCATCCTCTGGTCCAACGCGTTCTTCCGCGGCCTCGACCCCGCCACCCGCCGCCTCGTCGGCGAACGCCTCCGCTCGGCGGCCCAGCAGTTCCTCAGCCTCCGTCGGACCGGTCATGACCCCCAGAAGGTCTCCCCGCTCCGCTACGAGATCGAATCCGAGGACGGCGGGCGTCAGTTCGAGGTCTTCGCGACCCCCGCCCCGCCCCGCCCGACCGACAGCGGCGATCTTGGCGAGAACGCTCAGGACCGCGAGCGGGCCGAGCAGCGGGCCGACCGCGAGGGGGACGAACGCGTCGCCTGCGCCGTCCGGGACGTGACCCGCTCGAACCAGATCGCCGCCAAGCTCCGCGCCATCGGTCGCGCCGGCGAGGAACTCGTCCGCCTCGACAGCGCGACGATCAAGAACCTCAACAGCTTTGAGCGCCTCCAACTGCTGGAGGAGAAGATCGTCCGGATCTTCCACCACGAGCTCAGCTACGACCATTTCGCGGTCTTCCTGATCGATGACCGCCGCAAGCGGCTTGAGCTGATCATCTCCGCGGGCCTCCCGCCGGAACTTCAGGATCTCGAACTCTCCGCCGAGCGCGAGGGATCGGGCATCAGCGGCTACGTCGCGGCGACGGGCGAAACCTACGTCTGTCACGACGCCTCCGCCGACGACCGGTTCCTCCCGGGCCTCGTGGGCGCCAAGAGCTCGCTGACGGTGCCGCTGCGTATCCACGACCGGGTGATCGGCATCCTCGACATCGAGAGCCAGGCCGCCGACGCGTTCGACGAGACGGCCCAGCAGTTCGTGGGCATCTTCGCCCGCTACGTCGCCCTGGCGCTCCACATGCTCGACCTGCTCGTCGTCGAGCGGTCGACCACGAACGAGAACGCGAGCACCCGCGTGCTCAACGAGCTCCGCGAGCCGCTCGAGGACATCGGGCGCCAGCTTGCCGATCTCGAGGCCCGCCAGGCTCAGACCGGTGAGGAGGACGAGTCGGTCGCCCGCATTCGCACCGACCTCGAGGCCATCCGGGCCCGCCTGAGAGAGGTCGCCGAGGGCCCGCAAACGCTCATCGGTGTGGATCGAGCCTCGACGGGCGTCGAGTCCGACCCGCTGCTCGCGGGGCGTCGGGTCCTTGTCGCGGACGACCAGCCGAAGATCCGCAAGGTCATCGCCGCCGTCCTCCGCGCCCGCGGGTGCGAGGTGGAGGTGTGTCCATCGGGCGAGACCGCGATCCTCGCCCTGAGCAAGGTCATGCGGGGCGAGGCCGCCCCGTTCGACATGATCGTCAGCGACATCCAGATGCCCGACCGCAACGGCTACGAGGTCTTCGCCTCCGCCCGCCGAGCGAATCCCGGCGCCAAGGTCATCCTGATGACCGGCTTCGGCTACGACCCGCACCACTCGATCGTCCGAGCGAGCCAGGAGGGCCTCCAGGGCGTCCTCTTCAAGCCGTTCGACATCGAACAGCTCCTCGTCGAGCTCAGGAAGGCCGCGGCCGAGAAGGCTGAGTCGGAGTAACCCCGGCCTTACGCCTTCCGCCGCGCCACCACGACCCGCGGCAACCCCGCCAGATCATCGAGCACGCCCGTCGCCTCGTATCGCCCCGAGAGGTCGCACAGATCTCGCGCCTCGTGCGCATGGGACGAGGCGGTCTCCATCACCAGCCATCCGCCGGCTTCGAGACGCTCCCACGCCCGGTCGATGAGCCGCCGGACGAGATCGAGGCCGTCCCCGCCGCCGCGGAGGGCGAGCGTCGGCTCGTGGTCCTTCACGTTCGGCTCGACGTCCTCCCACTCACGATCGGAGATGTAGGGCGGGTTGGCGGTGATCAGATCGAAACGCTCTTCTCCGAGAGGCGCCAGCAGGTCGCCCTCGCGGAAGTCGATCCGCTCGGATAAGCCCAGTATCTCCGCGTTCTCCTGCGCGAGGGCAAGGGCGTCCGCCGAGACGTCTGTCGCGACGACCTCAGCCTCCCGAAGGTGCTTCGCAAGGGCCAGGGCAATGCACCCGGTGCCGGTGCAAATGTCCGCGATCCGACGGAGCGGCGTCGCATCCTCGCGCCGCCCATGCTGGAGCACGTGCTCAACGAGCGTCTCCGTCTCGGGGCGGGGAATCAGGGCGCGGGCGTCGCACTTGATGGGCATCCCGAAGAACGCCCACTGCCCGATGAGATACTGGAGCGGCTCGTGAGCCAGTGCTCGCCGAAGCAGACCCCGGAGTTCGTCCCGCTCGGCGGGCGACGCGGGGCGGTCGATATCCATGTAGAGCCGCATCCGCTCGCACCCGATGACGTGGGCAAGCAGTTCCTCAGCCGAGCGACGCGGACTGTCGATGGCGGCGGTCTTGAACGCCCCGGACATCCAATCGAGGAGCTCGCGCGTGGTCCAGACCTTGTTCGCCGGGGCGGACGTCATGCGGAGAGGGTAAGCGACGGTGGGGGCCGAGCGTGGGTTTGGCCGATGGAAGACGCGTGAACGTTCGACGGATCATGGTGGTGACCGGGTCTCGGGCCGATTGGGGTCCACTGCGACCCGTCGTCCGGGCGATGTCGTCGGATGTGCGCACGGAGTCCTTGATCGTCGTGACGGGCGCCCACTGCGACCCACGGCTCGGAGCGACCGCGAGCGAGATCGAGGCGGAGGGGGTCGAGATCGCGCGACGCGTGCCGCTTGGCGACGGCCCGATGTCGGATCAGATGGCGCGGGACACGCAAGGCGTCGGCGAAGCGTTTCGGGAACTCACGCCCGACGCCGCGCTGGTCCTCGGCGACCGCTACGAGGCGTTGGCTGCGGCCACTGCGATCGTCGCCGAGGGCGGCTTCCTCGCCCACCTGCACGGCGGCGAGATCACGACAGGCGCAATCGACAACCAGTTCCGATACGCGATCACGGCCCTCGCCCACCTGCACCTCGTCGCGACAAAGGGGGCCCGTACAAGGCTCGTGGCGATGGGTGAGCGACCGGAGCGAGTGATCGTGACGGGGGCGCCGGGCCTTGACGGCGTCGTCGCGCCGCTCGCTGCTGGTCACGGCTCGTCCGAGCCCTTCGTGCTCGTGACGCTCCATTCGGAGACGCTCGGGGGTGATCCGGAGGAGCAGGCCCGAACGCTGATCGAGGCGCTCGACCGCGTCGGCCGGCCGTGCGTGATCACCGGCGCCAACGCGGACCCGGGGGGCGAAACGATCAACACGGTCCTGCGGGATGCGTGCGAGCAAAGGGAGAACTGGACGTTCGAGATGAACCTCGGCGCGACCCGCTACCGCGAGGCGATGACGCGGGCCGCGTGCATGGTCGGCAACTCGTCGAGCGGGATCATCGAGGCGGCGAGCTTTGGGCTCCGTGTCGTGAACATCGGCTCGCGTCAGGACGGGCGCGAGCGGAGCGGGAACGTCGCCGACGTCGCGTGGGACGCCGAGGCGATCGCGACCGAGACTCGACGAGCCATCGACGCCGGAAGGTGGTCGGGCGACAACGTCTACGGGGATGGGCGGGCTTCGGAGCGGATCGTCGAGGCGCTGGCGACAGTGGATCTCACGGATCGAACGAAGCCGTTCTCCCCACCCTCCACACGCCTCGGCTAGCCCCGACCGTCAGGGGGATTCTTCACCCGACTCGCGGCGGGCCCGCTCGCTCACGCTCGAGGCTAACCGTCAGCCCGTTCACGAAGCCGCATTCGGGGCACATCGACGAGTCGCCGCGACATCCTCCGACGACCGGCTGTCATCACATCTTCACCCGTTTCGACATCGTCCATCACTTCCCCTCAAACCAATTCCCACTCCACGCCGCCTCCACCACCAGCGGAACCGAGACCTCCATCGCCTGTTCCATCCGTCCGCGGATCTCCGCGGTTGCGGATTCGGCATGAGGCTCAGGGCATTCGAAGACGAGTTCGTCATGAATCTGGAGGAGCATGCGGCAGTGGGGGAGGGACGACGCGACACTCCCCGGGGCCCCCTCCGCCGGCTTTGCCTCGCCGGCAGAAGCAGGCGCGGTGATCAGCCGGTGCAGATCGATCATCGCGAGCTTGATAAGGTCGGCGGCGCTGCCCTGCACCACGCTGTTGATCGCCATCCGCTCCGCAACGCTGCGGCGGTGGGGCTGGTTCGAATCGATGTCGCGGATCGGGCGCCGACGCTTGAGCATCGTCTCGACGTACCCGTGCTCGCGGGCAAACTGCACGCACTCCTCGAGGAACGTGGTGATCCCCGCGAACCGCTTCTTATAGCTCGTGATGATCTCGTCCGCCTCGGTGTTTGAGCAGCCCAGGCGGCGAGCGAGGCCGAACGGCGTGATCCCGTAGACGATCCCGAAGTTCACCATCTTCGCGCCGCTCCGCTGCGCCTTGGTCACCTCGCCGAGCGCCACGCCGTGGATCTGCGCCGCGACCGCCGCGTGGATGTCCTCGCCGTTGATGAACGCCTCGATGAGCCCGGGGTCCTTCGAGAGGTGCGCAAGCAGACGCAGCTCGATCTGCGAATAGTCGGCCGTGATGAGCACATGCCCCGGCGGCGCCACGAACGCGCGGCGGATCTCCCGACCGACATCGGTCCGAATCGGGATATTCTGAAGATTCGGATCACTCGACGACAGTCGCCCGGTCGCGGCCACGGTCTGATTGAAGCTCGCGTGGATCCGCTTGGTCTCGGGGTGGATCGCGTCCTTGAGCGCGACGAGGTACGTGCTCACGAGCTTCGCGAGCTGGCGATACTCGATGATCAGCCGCGGGATCGGGCTCTCGATCGTGACATCGTCCGCGAGCTTCTGGAGCACCTCCGCGTCCGTCGAATAGCCCGTCTTCGTCTTCTTGAGCGGCTTGATGCCCAGGCCCGGTGTCTCATGGTCAGGCTTGTTGAACAGCGCCGCACCCAACTGCTTGGGCGAGTCCGGATCGAACGTTCGATCGAGCATCTCGAGCGACGAGCGATCGATCTGTTCGCGCAGGTCCGCGATCGCCGTCTCCAGACGCTCGCGCTGGCGATCGAGCTCGTCCGGGTCGACGAGGATGCCGTTGTACTCCAGTTCCGCGAGCACTTCCACGAGCGGGATCTCGACGTCGCGGTACAGCTCGGTCAGACCCATCTCCGAAATCTGCGGGAGCATGACGTTCGCGAGGCGGAGCGTGACGTCCGCGTCTTCCGCCGCGTACGGACCGGCGAGATCGAGTTCGACCTCATCGAACCGCTTCTGCTTCTTGCCCGTCCCGATGAGTTCGGTGATGGAGACGTTCTCCCGGTTGAGCAACGCGAGGGCGAGCGCGTCCATCGAGTGCGACGACCGCGAGGCGTCGATGACGTAGCTCGCGACCATCGTGTCGCCGCCGCCGTCAGTGCAGACGCCGCGAAGCTCGACCCCGGCGCGACGGAGAACCAGCAGGTCGAACTTGATGTTGTGACCGACTTTCCGCTTCGCGGCGTCCTCGAGGACGGGCCGCAGCGCCGCCAGCACCGTCTTCTCATCGAGATGTTCGCCTTGCGCCGGGGATCGGACGGGGACGTAGTACGCCTCTCCTTCCTCCACCGCGAACGACAACCCCGCGAGGTCCGCGAGCATCGGGCGAATGCTCGTCGTCTCCGTATCGACCGCGACGAGCTCTGCGCTCTCCAGCTTCTTCGCGAGCTTCGCGAGTTCGGCCCCGGTCTTGACGATGTGATACGAGCCGTCCGCCGGCGCCGCGATCGTCTCGTCCACGCTCGCCCACAGCGAGTCTGCCGGCGCCCGCCCACGTTTCGAGTCTGCCGTGGCCGACGGCGCGTCCTGCGGGGCGCCGTCGCCCAATAGCGCCTTCACCTCATCCTGGTACCGGTTGAAACCGAGTTCCTTGAGGATCGGAAGAAGCGGCGCCAGGTCGAGCGAGTCGATCGATGTGCGATCGAATTCGAAATCGATCGGCGTGTCGGAGCGCAGCAGCACCAGTTCGCGCGAAAGTGGCAGCGACGCCGCGGCGGCCGCGATGTTCTCGCGACGCTTGCCCTTGATCGCCCAGTCCTTCTTTGCCTTGCCCTCGTCCAACGCCTCGGCGAGCACCGCGTCGAGAGTCCCGAACTCCGCGATCAACTGAGCCGCCGTCTTGGCGCCGATCCCCGGCACCCCCGGCACGTTGTCCACCGCGTCGCCCATCAGCGCGAGCATGTCCACGACCTGCCCCGGCGTGATCCCCTGGTCCTCCATCAGGTCCGCCTCGGTGATCAACTCGTCCGTGTGGACGTCGTACATCTCGACCCGCCCCTCGAGCAGCAACTGCTTGAGGTCCTTGTCCTTGCTGATGAACCGCACCCGCGCGTCCGTGTCGCGGAGCCGCGTCGCGATCGCCGCGATCACGTCGTCCGCCTCGTACCCGGGGCTCCCAACGCACCGCACGCCGATCGCCTCGAGGATCGCCAGGCACCGCTCGACCTGCGGCGCGAGATCCTCGGGAGGCGCCGACCGCGTGGCCTTGTACTCGGGGTACAACTCGCTGCGAAACGTTCCCCGATCGCCCGAGACATCGAGCGCGACAGCGAGGTGCGTCGGCGCCGCGTCGCCCTTGAGATTGGCACCATCGTGCTTGAGCAGCTTGAGGAGCATGCCCACGAACCCGAACGTCATGTTCGTTGGCTCGCCCGTGACGGGGCTTGTCATCGGCGTGCGGATGGCGTGGTAGGCGCGGAAGAACTGGGCGTAACCGTCGACGAGGTAGAGGGTGGGCATGGCGAGAGCCTAGCTCGAACGAGCCGATGACTTCCGCTTCGCCGCCTCTCGCAGGGCCGCCCAGATCAGAACGACGATCGCGAGCGGAACCGTGAAGTCGATCACGAGCCCGAGCCACCACAAGTCGGAATAGTGCGTGCGCGTATGGGGATGGATCAACCAACCCGTCAACAACATGAAGCCGCCGAGCAACGGCGCGAACGTGGCCGATCGCTTCTGAAAGACGCGGATCGCCAACGCGTTCCAGTTCGCGAGCACGAACATCGCGCCGAATAAAATGAGCAGGCCGCCGGCGATGGACGCGATGATTGTCATCCCGTGGACAGCGACCGCACCCGTTCCACATACGCCCCCGATGGCTCGACCTTCCGCCGTCCCATCGCGGCCCGCATGACCTCCTCGAACTTGTCCATGCGGAACGCGCGGTGGCCCTTCGACGACGCCCAGGTGAACCGATCGATGCACCCCGACATCGGCGCGGGGTCCGCCCACATCGCGCCAGTGTGCGCGACAGTGCCCGTCATGATCTGCGTGCCGATCGCGGTTTTGACGTGATCACCCAGCACACACCCGAAGAACGTCTCGCCCGTCTTCTCGCGGCTGGCGCCGGGAACAGCAACAGCCGTTACCTCGCCATACGTATTGAGCAGGTTCGAGTTCGTTGTGCCCGCCCCCAGGTTGACCCACTCGCCGAGCCACGAGTCGCCAAGGTGCCCATCGTGCGCCTTGTTCGTGTACCCCTGGATCACCGTCCCACCGACCTCGCCCGCGATCTTGCACACGGGTCCGATCGCGGTGTTCGCCTTGATGTGCGCCTGTTCGAGCACGGTCGACCCGCGGCCGATGTAACACGGCCCCGTCAGGATCGCGCCGGGACGGATCACGGCGTCCTCGTCGATGAACACACGGCCCGACTCGCTGTTGATGATCACGCTCGGATAGATCTTCGCCGACTCCGCCACCCGAGGCGGCGCCTCACCGATGAGCGTGACCCCCGCCGGCGGTTCGATCAGCCGCTGCAGATCGGTCATCAGAGGCTGGAGATCGGCGTCGATCGCGCGGTCGCGGAACGTCCGCGCGTGCCACGGCTTCGACATCAGGTAGAGGCCGCCGACCGCAGACTCCTTGAGCGTTGGCTCCTCGTTCCGCAGGATCGCTTCCGCGTCGGACGCGTCAACGTGTGCCGCGATGAGATCACCAGTCGCCGCTTCGATCAGGACCGAACCCGCCGCCAGGCTGACCACATCCGCCGGCGCGACTGGACACCGCCCGTTGATGAGCATCACCCGTCCCGAGACACCTTCCATCGTGTTCACGGGAACCGTCGCCGTCACCCGAGCGACGTTCTCGAGTTCCTCCGGCACAAACCACGCGGCGACAGCCAGGTCGAACTGCGCCGACCATCGCTCCACCGTCGTCAAGGCGCCGACACGGCAGGCGAAGATCGGCCGAAGATCCCGGAGCGGTCCGAGCCGCCCCTTTCCATCATCAAAGAAGACAGCGGGTTGCGTCATGCGCCGGAGTGTAACGCCGTCCGCTCAGCGGACGTGGCGACCGTACCGATCAAGGTGGAATCCCATCACGGGCTCGATCTGACGGAAAATGAAGCTCAGGACCAGAGCCACGGCGCCGGTGTAAATCGATGAAAACAGCCTCGCCTGCAACTGACCCGTCGGGCTGAAGTCGAGATCATCGATCCCGGCGCCGCGGAGGGTCAGGAGGGCAACCACCACGATGTGGGTCACCATCGCCGCCAGACCCGCGAGCACGGCGATCGCGATCGGGTGATTCCGAATGACCAGGCCCCGCGCCGCGTGCACGAGCTGGGCCGACACGATCATCCCGAGCGCGTACGGCCCAATGACGTATCCCGCCGGACCACTTCCCCGCACCAACAACCAACTGAGATCGAGCAGCACGCCCAGGAAAGCCGCCGCCCAGGTCGCGGTCCGCGGGGGTGTCGAAAGCGTGACATAGACCAGAAGCGGGATGACGAAGCTCGGACCGATGGAACTGTCGCCCAGACGCAGCGCGTCGCGCAAGCCCAGTTCGAGGCCAAGGAACAGCCAGGTGACGATCGTGAACGAGACCCAGTTCACGGGGCGCCCCCGCCACGAGCGTCGCCAGCGTCGATGGGAATAAGCAGGATCACCTGTCCGAGGCGGCGCAACTCCACGGTCGGCGCTACCACGATCCATGGGCGGAGCGGATTCGCCTCGTCCGGGCGGATCTCCTCGATCACGCCAAGCACGAGCTGCTGCGACGACGTCGGCCACCCCGGGTCGCTCAGCCGCACGGTCATGCCGGGCCGAGGCGTCGGAGGGTCCGGGTCGGACGCCGTGGGATTGAGCACGGTCGCAAGGCCGCCGAGCCGCCCGTCCGTGTCGTCCGGGAAGAGGATGCAATTGATGATCTGGCTCTTCGCGGCCGCGTTGTCGACGACGATCTCCGCCCGCACGTCCGTGCCCGCGGCGCGATCCGTGATCGGCAGCACCACGCACGTCCGCGCGTCGACCTTCACGACGCGACCGACAAGCTGCGTCCCGGCCGTCGTGGCGACCGTGCTCTGCTCCGTCACGCCGTCACGCTCGCCGCGCCGGACGATCAGGGCGCCACTCGCCACATCGCTCGCCGTTCCGATCACAGGCGCCGCGACGTAGTCGATCGGGATCTTCTGCGGCAGCGCCCGCCCGCTCTGCAGTTCCTCGACGAGCTGGCGGAGTTCCTTGATCTCCTGCTCGCCCTGGCGCCACCGGAGCTCGTACGTCCGTGCCTCGGCCTCGAGGGTCTCTATCCGGTCGCTCTCCCGCCCTTGGTCAGCGGGGGAAAGCCATCGCGAGACGATGATCAGCGGGTGGCTGATCGGCGTAACGGCCGCCCGGACGAGCTGGCTCAGCCCGGTGGTCCATCGCAGGTAGGAGGCAGGCAGGACCGCGAGCACGATCAGCGCGAGGATCGTCGCCGGGAGGATGGCCTTGGCGATGGGGTGCTGGGCGTGCGTTCGAACCATGCCTGGTCAATCGGCCGTCCGGGGCCTCGGTGTGGCGTGAACCTCGACGATGCCTCAGAGGTCGAGGTCGCTCTCGAGAACTTCCTTCCACGTCTCGATGTTCTCAAGGAACATCGCCGTCCCACGGGCCACACACGTGAGGGGGTCCTCGGCGAGCACGGCGTTCAGCCCCGTCGCCTTCTGAAGCACGGCAGGCAGCCCACGGAGGAGCGCGCCACCGCCGGCGAGACAGATACCGTTCTCGACAAGGTCCGCCGCGAGTTCCGGCTCGGCCCGCTCGAGCGTCTGCGTGACCGTATCGATGATCGCGTTCACGGGCTCCTGAAGCGCCTCGCGGATCTCCTCGCTCGTGATGACCGTCTTGCGAGGCAGGCCGCTGATCATGTCGCGACCGCGGACCTCCATCTGCTTCTCCTCGCCCACGGGCGCGGCGGAGCCGATCTCGATCTTGATCCGCTCGGCGGTCTGCTCGCCGATCATCAGGTTGTACGTCCGCTTCATGTGCGCGATGACCGCCTCGTCCATGTCATCGCCCGCGACCCGAACCGACTCGCACGTCGCGATGTCGCCGAGCGACATGATCGCGACCTCGGTCGTGCCACCGCCGATATCGACGATCATCGAAGCCGTCGGCTCCGCGAACGGCAGCCCCGCTCCGATGGCCGCGGCGATCGGTTCCTCGAGAAGGAACGTCCGGTTCGCCCCCGCGAGGTCCGCGGAGTCGATCACCGCTCGCTTCTCGACCGCCGTGATGCCCGACGGGATCGAGATCACCACCCGCGGTCCGATCCAGCGGTACTTGCCCGTGACCTTGGTGATGAAGTACTTGAGCATCGCCTCCGTGATCTCGAAGTCCGAGATCACGCCGTCCTTGAGCGGACGGACGGCGCTGATGGTGCCAGGGGTCTTGCCGAGCATCTCCTTGGCGACCCAGCCCACCGCGAGACCGTTGCCGGTCTGGAGGACCTGATTGGTGCCCTTCTTCACCGCGACCACGGACGGCTCGTTCAGAACGATGCCCTGGCCGCGCACCGCCACCAGCGTGTTGCACGTCCCGAGGTCCATGCCCATGTCGATGCTGAACAGACGTGCGAAGCGGTTCCAAGCCACGGGAGGGCGTTCTCCTGCAAGTCGGGGGAGGGGCGCAACGGTGACCCGCCGCCCCGCCCGGGGATCACTGAACTTATCGGATCATGCCCCCCGCGGCCACCAACCGAGGCCTCAGACGCCCCCGATTTCCATCACATCGCCAACGAAAAGCCCCCGCAGGACCCTGATAGACCCTGCGGGGGCGACGATTCGCCGTGGGGGATGAGTCGGGCGAACGCCTCGGGCGATGAGCCGGAACCGTCCTCAGCCGTTCAGAACGATCTGCTCGGACTTCTTCTTCTCAGGCGCCGGCGCCGTCGAGTCGGGGTGGATCTCGATGATCTCGACGGCGGGGGTGGGGGCCTCCGGAGCGATCTCGATCCGGTCGAACGACCCGTCGTTCTGAAGCTCCCACTTCGCCGCGTCCTCGTAGTTCATCCGCTCCTTGTCCCGACCCAGGTCAGCAAGACGGGCCTGCTGCTCCCCACGGATCTTGGCGACCCGACGGTGGAACTGGTCGAGCGAATGGACCTGGTGACTGCTCAGCTCGTCGATACGGGCCTGACGCTCCTCCATCATGTCGATCAGCCGCTCGTTCCGAGCGATCGAGTCGATCTGGGCGTCAAGCTGCACGATCTGGGCCTGGAACTGCGCCCGCTCGGTCTCGAGCTGACCGAGCAGCTCCGCAAGCTGCTCGCGCTGATCGGCCATGTAGCCGAGCTCGGTCTGGATCTCCGTCGCCCGCGTCGAATAGACGTTGCGGGTCTGCTCGATCTCGCTCCGCTTGGCGTAAGCGCGATCGACGTCGATCGAACGGTTATCGAAGCTGATGCGCACAATCGCCCGCGGATTCGCGTCGCGAGCGGCGCGGGCCTGCGTGATCCCGCTGTCGATGACCGAGAGGTCCTCGGCCGTCAACTCGATCACCCGCTCGCTGATCGCGAGATCCCGCTCGAGCTGCGCGATCTGATCGTCGAGGTCCGTCAGGTCCGAGCGAACCTCCGCAATCCTCGACGGGTACTCGGCTTCCAGCGAGGTGAGCTGCGTCCGCAGGGCAACCGGATCATCGACGGCGCTGTCGATCGCGCTCGAAACCACCCCGCGGGCCTGGCCCGCGATCGCCGACACCGATCCGGGGCTCACGGCCTCGGCGACAAGGGCGGCGCCGCCCCCGACCAGGGCCACCACCACGCCGGTTCGAACAAGACCCTTCATGAAACACATGGTGAACTCCTTCCAAGAGCAGCCGCCCGCCAGCCGCGTCGCCGACCCCCGCTGGGCCGGCCGCCTATCGCGGACGCGTTGTCGCTTGCCTCGGGGCCCGCTCAACCAGCCGGGCCCCATTCCGCCGCGTGCTTGGGATCGAGCCCTCCATGATTTCACAACCGAGCGCAAACCCGCCCCATATTGCGTCCGCAAACCCAACTTCCGCCCCGAAGGGATGCAGGAACGCCACGACCGGGCCTTATGCTGGTAGGAAGACGACAGGAGCCGCCGCCGTATGCTCAGCCAGCTCACTTCGGGTTTCGTGACTCGCCTGCGCGCCAACGACGAGGCAGCGTGGTTCGAGCTCTGGGAGACGTTCGGGCCCGTCCTGCGCGCCCAGCTCACGCGATGGGGACAGGGCCGCATCGGCGCTGAAACCGCCCGTGACCTCTCCCAGGAGACGCTCGCCGCCCTCTCGAACTCGATCGAGCGGTACGACCCGTCCCGCGGCGCCCGCTTCAGCACCTGGCTCCTCGCCATCGCCAAGCACGTCCTCGGCGATGAAATCGATCGCCGAATGGCCCTAAAACGGGGTGGCGGACAGCGAACAGCTGAACTCGACGACCGCTGGATGATTCCGGACGGCAATCCGGGCGTCGACGACGCCTACGAAGCCGCGATGTTCCGCTCCAAGGTCGAGGCCGCGATCCGCCTCGTAGAGAAGGAATGCGACTTCACCGAGTTCTCCATCTACCGGATGCGGGTTCTGGACGGCCTGAGCGGGAAGGACGTCGCCGAGCAGATCGGCGTCAGCGAGCCGACCGTAAGCCGCCGACTCGCCAAAGTCCGGACGTGCCTCCGAGAGAAGCTCCAGGAGGTCGTGTCGAAATTCAGCTTCACAGAGGAAGAACGCGCCGAACTGGAGCGAAACGGGCTGACCGAAAATCCCAAGACCGCGCCTGACAAGTCCACCGACGCGATGTTCGACGAGGCGGTCGCCGAGATCTACCACCGCCAGATGAAGCTTCGCGCCGCGGACGAAGCGGGAGCAGGCGCCTCGAGCGACTGGCTGTGAGCGGATCGCGGCCCCGAGGCGCCCGACAGGATCGGGTCAACGCCCGGGACGACTCACCCAGATGAGTCGAACGGCCGGGACGGGGTGCAAGCAATGGAATGGATCCTCATCATCCTGGCGACCTTGCTCGGCGGAGCGGTCGCGATCCTCGTCCTCGTCTACGGCGTCATTTACCTCACCAAGCTCGTCGGTCTGGTCTTCCGCTTCATCGCCCACGTCTTTACCTGCATCGGCGCGATCATCGCCGACCTCGTCCGAAGCGTCGGCGCGGTGCTGGTCGCGTGCGTGTTCGCGCCGCTCGTCGTCGCAAACGTCGCCATCGGCCGCTGGTCCGCCGCCTCGCACTACGGTCGCGCGTTCTCGAGCGAATGCCGCACCTGCTCGCTCTCCCTCTACCGTGCCCTGATCGCCACCCCCGCCCGCATGGTCGGCCTCCGCGGCCTGACCGAGGGACTCGAACGCCGCCTCCCCGCCGCAATGGCGGAGGCGCCGGGCCGCGACCGCCCCTCACGCTCCACGGGCCTGTTCGACGGCTACACCATCGTCGGATCGCTCCCGGGCGGTGGCAGCGGCGGCAAGCTCTACGTCGCCGAGCCCAACGAGCTGAAGATCGCGGGCTTCGAGCGTCGCGGCCAGCACGACGTTTCCCGCGTGGTCATCAAGAGCTTCAGCCTGAGTGACGGTTCCAGCCTCCCCCAGATCGTGCGGGAAAGCCGAGCCCTCGACGCAGCACGACGCCTCGGACTTGTCCTCGAGCACGACCTGACTCCTGAACGCTTCTTCTATGTCATGCGCTTCGTGCCGGGCGAGAACCTTTCCACCGTCACCCAGCAGCTTCACGCCCGCAGCACGCCCGCGGCGCCCTCCGGCCTCGACGCGCCGAATCTCCGCGAGGGTCTCGGGTACATCTGCGACCTCCTCGAAACGCTCGCGACCTACCACCGTGGCGGACTGTGGCACAAGGACGTCAAGCCTGAGAACATCATCGTCGACGCCACCGCGTCCGCGGGCCGCAAGGGCCGAGCTCACCTTGTCGACTTCGGCCTCGTCACGCCCCTCCGCTCGTCGATGACGCTGACCACGCACGGCACCGAGTACTACCGCGACCCGGAACTCGTCCGCCAGGCCCTCCGCGGCGTCAAGGTCCACCAGATCGACGGCGCCCGCTTCGATGTCTTCGCCGCGGGCGCGGTCCTTTTCTCGCTCGTCGAAGGCTCGTTCCCCGCCCACGGCGGCCTCAGCCGCGTGACGCGTCGCGCGCCCGAGAGCGTGAAGTGGGTCATCCGTCGCGCGATGACCGACTACGACAAGCGCTACGCCACCGCCGAGGACATGCTCACCGACCTCCGCGCCGTGGTCGAAGCAGACGATCCCTTCAAGATGCGACCCGCCGACCTCCCCAGCGTCCGCGGGCGCAACGACGCCGATATTGAAACGCCAGCCGCCGACACCCACGACGATCCGTTCACCGCGCCGACCGCCGAGGCCGTCAGGGTCGCGAGCTTCTCAACGCCCGTCGCCACCAATGAACGCCCCGACGGCCCGCCGCGCCTCCGCGTCGCCGACTGGTGGACGGGCCGTTGCGAGATCGACGGCCACGCCCGCGCGGCGGACCGCGAATCGAGCAACGCTCGTCGCCACAGCCCCGCGCGGGGCGCACCGGGACACGAGATCATCCGCCGCGCCCGCGCTCGCGCCGCCGACCGCCGCCCCTCCGCGCGCCCCACCATGACCCCCCGCCGCGGGCCCGCCCGCCGTCACCGCCGACAGAACCAGACCGCCGCGCTGAACCTCGGCGCCCTCGTCGCGATCTTCATCGTCATGGGCGCCGTTGGGGGCATCGCGACGCTCGTGCTCACCCAACGTGATGACCGCTCCACGACCGTCGTGCGCACCGATACGGCCGATCGCCGCGACTCGCAGACCCATACGGTGAGCGTCCACGCGATCGGCCATGAGTTCGCGAACGACGGACGACCGCAGGTGCTCGTAGCCGCTTCGATCCCGCTCCCGAGCGAGGCCGATCCGTTTGTCGCATCGGCGTCCCGCGTGTTCTCCGACCACGGCGTGGACCTCGTCGACAAGCACGCCATCAACGCGACCACCGCAAAGATGTTCAACGCCATGACGATCGCCATGCGGATCGGCCACCCGAGCGACGACCAGATCGTCGGCACGTTCCGCAACGTTCTCGCGATCGACGGCGAGCTCGACGGCATCGTCTGGATCACGCCTGAACTGCACGACATCCCCGACAGCGAGGTCTTGATCGTCTCACGCGACGACGCCACGAAACTCGATCTCGAGGACCTCGATCACGAACTCCCCGAGTTCCTCGCGGACCACCCGTTCGGGGAACCCGCTGCGTTCGTTCACCCGAGTTTCGACGCGTCCATCGTGATCCTGAGCGACCTCCGGGCGCCGCTCGACGCGAACGTCAAGCAGCAGCTTCATTTCGCCGTCGCCCACTTCCGCGCTCATGGCGCCGACGTCAACGGCGATCTGGTCGATCCGATCAGCGATCATGTCGATCGCGATGAGCTCGATGGGCTGCTCGCGGAGATCCGCGCCGACCGCGGCGCCCGTCCGATCGACGACCCTTCGCTGACTGATGCGCTCGCGAGCGTGCTGAACCGCGCCGACGCGCCCGACTGCCTGATCTGGCTCGCGCCCGGCGACGGTCGCAGCGACCGCGTCCGCGTCTCGGTCATCCGCCGCGGACTGTTCCAGACGGCGTTGGCGCCAACGGATAACGCAGCGGACACCCTGGCACAGTTTGTCGAAGAGGCTCTTACCGCCGAGGCGTCACGGTAACGAACGCACACGACTGCATCGCCGCCGCCCCTCCGTCCGTAGCATGATCGGATGGGCGTCGAATCACGACCGCTAGCCGATCTCGCTCGCAGGACACGGGCCAGGCTCGCCGCTGAGCACGCGGTCAGCGATCTTCCCACCGCCGCGTGGGCAACCGTGGCATCCGCCACCCTGGCGATCGCGGCGGTCCGCCTCAGCGGTCACGAGACTTCGAGCGTCCTGCTCGTCGCCGCCGCTATCGTCCCGACAGCAATCGCCGTCGTCCTCCGAGCGATCGCACGAACGCCTAGCGCCGACAACGCCCTCATCGAACTCGACCGCCGACTGGGTTGTCAGGATCGTCTTTCGACCGCGTACGCCCTGGAACAAGCGACCGTCGCCGATCCGTTCGCAGCGATCGCCATCCGGGACGGTTCGAACGCGGCGGGCGCGATCGACATCAACGCCGTCGCACCGCTCCGAGCGTCGCGCAACGCGCTTTGGCCGGCATTGCTCCTCGCGTGCGTCGCCGTCGCGGGCGTTCTCGCGCCGCCGCTGAACCGAACGAACGGTGGGAGAGCGGCCTCGCCCGAGGACCCGACCCCGCTCATCGCCGCCCTCGAGGAAGCCTCTCGGGATCTCGACACCGATACCGATACCGCCGAAGACGCCCCGAACCACGCCACCGATGATCCGTCGTCGAACGCGACCGCCGACGCAATCGATGAGATCGTCAATCAACTCGAACGAGGCGAACTCGGCGTCGACGAGGCCGCCGCCCGCTCCGCCGACGAACTCGAACGCGAGGCCGAATCGCTCGCGTCTCGCAGTTCCGCGACCGACGCAGCGTTCGAGGGTATTGCCGACGCCGCGGAGGACTTCGACGCCGGCGAGGACGATCGACTACGCGAGCTCTCCGAACGCCTCGCCGAGGGCGATTTTGAGGCGGCCCGCCAAGCGGCGTCGGAGCTCTTCGAGAACGCGTCGACGATGAGCGATGAGGAGCGAGCCCGCCTCGCCGATGACCTGGAACGCCTCGCGGAACAGATTGATGAACGCACGCCACCGCCAGAGTCGGTCGACGAGGATCCTCGCACGCCCGAAGACCTCCGGCGTGAACTGATCGAGCAGGGCGTCGACCCCACGACCGCTGAACGCGAAGCCGAGCAACGCGCCGAGGAGCAGGCAGCGAAGCTCGACGACGACGAACGACGCGACCGCTCACGAGACCTCTCCGAAGCTCTCCGCGACGAGGCCGATCGCGTGCGTGAGGAGGCGTCAGAGAACGACGCAGAGTCCGACAAGCGGGATGCGTCGCCCGACGAGCGATCGGATGACGGCGAGACCGAGTCGAGCGACAGCCGAACGCCCGCGGACGACCAGACGACAAGCGGCGGATCGGAGCAGGCGCCAGACGAAACCTCAGACCAGAACCAAGGCCAAAGTCAGGAACAGAATCCCGGTCAGCAACAAGGCCAGGAAACGGGCCAAAACGACAACACGCAGGACGGCGGCGAGCGGCCGGAATCGCAGAGCGACGAGGGAGATCGTCAGTCATCCGACGCCGCCGAGACGCCAACCGAGCGACCCAACACCGAGGGCTCGCAAGACCGCCCAACCGATTCGGGCCAAGCCGAAGGGTCAGCTCAAGACCGCTCCGAGCCCTCACAAAACCGCGAGCAGACCGAGGACGTCGATCAACCAGCCGGCCCCGGCGAACAACGGAATCAACCGTCGAACGACGACGGCAACTCGGCTCCGAACGAGCAGAGCGAGCAAGGCAGCGGCGAGGGTCAAACCGAAGGCCAGCGTGAAAGCCAAGGCGAAGCTGGTGGTGAGGGCGAGGAACAGTCCGAACGCCCCGGCGACAGGTCACGCTCGGAGCGTCTCGACGAAACCTTGCGACGCATGGCGGAGCAACGGCGACAAGCGCTGCAGGACGGCGAGAGATCCGAACGCCTCCGCGAAGCCGCCGAGCAGGCACGGAGAGGCGGACGACCTCGTGACAACAAGACCGGCACAAGCCCAACGGATCAGCCGAGAGGCTCGTCCGATCGCGCCCCGCCGTCGTCGCACGAGTTCGACGAGGATTTGGTCGACGCCCGCCGCGGCGACGACCCCGCGAGCGACGCCCGAGAAGGCACACGCGGCAACTGGAGACCCGACGATCGGCCGGGACAGCCCGGAGCCTCGCGTGGGGGAGACGCGCCCATGCCAACCGTTCGAGACGCGACCGAGCGAGCTTCCCGCGCGGTGGAACAACGCCGGGTGCCCTCGCGGTACGCCGACTTCATCAAGCGCGTCTTCGATCGCTACGGAGAGCGGGACGCCACGACCCCGCCGAGCGAAACAACCCCGCTCGGCGCCGACGCTCCCGCCGCGCCACCGAGCGACGACTGATGACCGTGCATGACCCCGCATGAACCCGCACGACCCCGTGTCCCGACCGCCTGACCCGCTCGCCCGATGAACCTCTCCCTCGACCAACCGCTCTGGCTCGCGCTGATGGCCCTCGCGATTCCTCTCGCAATCGTCGCCATCTGTACGTTCGGCGCGATGACGCGATTCCGTCTCGTCACAGCGATCCTGCTCCGCACGGCGCTCCTCGGCGTCGCCGCGTTGATGCTCGCGGGCGCCGCATCCGTCCGCGAGGTCAACCGCGTCGCGGTGGTCGCCGTCGTCGATGTCTCGCGATCGGCCGTGACGTTCGGAGCGTTCGGAGACAGCGGCCCGAGCGCGATGGCGGCTGCCTTCATGCGGGAGGCCTCGCTCGACCGAGGCCCCGACGATCTCATCGGCGTTGTCGCGTTCGACGGCGTTCCACGGGTCGTCGCCGCGCCCTCCGCGTCGCCCGTGCTCGATCGCCCGATCGAGCCGACCGGCGTCGAGGGGTCCGCGATCGGCGCCGCCCTCGAACGCGCCGCCAGCCTGATCCCCGACGACGCTCGCGGCCGGATCGTCCTCTTCTCCGACGGCGCCGCGACCGACGGCGCGGTGATGGAGGCAGTGGCGCGGCTTGCCAATGGGCGGACCGCGACGCCGATCGACGTCGTCCCGTACGCGTTCACCAGCGCGCGCGAGGTCGTCGTCGAGTCCCTCGAAGCGCCGGGCTTTGCCACCCCGGGCAGCGTCATCACCCTCCGCGTGACCACGCGTGCGACAGCGCCGACGGCCGGACGCCTGACCGTGACCCGGGAGGGCGAGCCGATCGACATCAACGGCTCGGAAGCAGGCGACGCTCGGCTCGTTGAAGCGCCCGTCGGCAGAACCGTTTTCCTTGTCGACGTCCCCGCGACCGACGATCGCCTCCAGCGTTTCGAGGCGGTTTTTGAACCGATCGAACCTACCGCCGATCGCGTCGCGACCAACAACCGCGCCGAGGCGTTCACCATCGCGCCGGGTCCCGGACGCGTGCTACTCGTCAACGGTGGCGCCCAAGACCTCGCCACCGCGGACAATGCCCGCCTCGCCCGACTCCTCCGGGAGGGCGGTGTTGAAGTCGACGTCGAGCCGCCCGCGACCATGCCCGACTCACTCGTCGACCTGCAGGCGTACGACCTGGTGATCCTCGCCGACGTAGCCGCCGACGAGGTCAGCGACCTCGCGATGCTTCATATCGAAGCGTTTACGAAGGAACTCGGCGGCGGATTGCTGTTCGTCGGCGGGCCGAACGCTTTCGGCGCGGGCGGCTGGCGCGGCTCACGGCTCGAGCCGCTGTTCCCCGTCCTCCTCGATCTCCCGGAGCGACTCGTCGTGCCGGAGGCCGCGATCATCTTCGTCCTCGACAGCTCCGGCTCCATGTCGCAGTCGGTCCTCGGATCGTCCCGCTCGCAGCAGGACATCGCCAACGAGTCGGCCGCCCGCGCCGTCGCCTCCCTCGACGAGACCGACCTCGTCGGCGTCATCTCCTTCAACAACGACGCCTCCGTCGTGCGCAGCCTCGGCTCCAACACCGACCCCCGCGCCACGGCGGACCGCATCCGCGGTATCCAGTCCGGCGGCGGCACGAACATCGCGCCCGCTCTCCGCGCCGCGAAAGCGCAACTCGAGACCGCCGACGCGAAGGTGAAGCACGTGATCGTGCTCTCCGACGGCGCTTCGATCGAGCCCGAGCAACTCCCAGGACTCGCCGCCGAACTCCGAGACGCGGGCATCGCCGTCTCGACCATCGGCGTGGGCGATGCCGCCGATACGAAGACCCTCACCGCGATGGCGCAGGAGGGTGATGGCGTCTTCTACAGCGTCGTCAACCCGCGCGTGCTCCCGAAGGTCTTCCTCAAGGCCGTCCGCGTCGTCCGCAGCCCGATGGTCCGCGAGCAGCCGTTCGAGCCCGTCGTCGTCCCAACCGGATCTCCGCTCACGGCCGACCTCGGCGCCCCTCCGACGCTCGGTGGTCTCACACTCACGCAAGCGCGAAGCGAACCATCCGTAACCAACGCCATGCTCGCCCCAACCGGAGAGCCGGTCTTGGCGCACTGGCGCTTCGGCCTCGGCCAGGTCGCAGCCTTCACATCGAACGCCGAAGCCTGGGCGCGTGACTGGCGTGGGTGGGTGGGTGAACGCGCGTTCTGGACGAGGACCGCCCGAACCCTCGCACGCGCATCGAGTTCGACCGGTCGAGACTTCCGCGTCGATCGATCCGCAGACGGTATCGAACTCCGCTACGAGGCCTTCGACGCCGACGGAACCCCCATCGAACGAGCCTCCGTGCCTGTCGCCCTGTACGGTCCGGATGGCGACCGACGCGACGTCCGCCTCCGCCAAACCGCCCCTGGGATCTACACCGCATCCGTCGAAGCAACCTCGAGCGGCAACCACATCGCCATCGCCTCGCCCACGCTCAACGGCTCCCCGCTCGGCGCAAGCCTCGCCGGGACGACCATCGCCGCGAACGCCGAGCAACGCCGCCTCGAGCCAGACCTCGCGCTTCTCGAACGGATCGCCGAGGCGTCCGGCGGTCGAATGCTCGATCCGCTCGGCGCCGATACCGCCGATTTGTTCAATCGTGATGGAATCGCCCCCCGCGTCGCCCGCCGTCCGCTCTGGCCGATCCTGATCGTCTGGCTGCTCGCGCTCACCATCGCTGACATTGCCACCAGACGAATCGCGTGGGACCGACTTCTCGTCGCCACACCCGCCCTCGCCGCCACAGGCGCCGCCATCGACGCCACTTCTCGACTCGCCACCGCGCGCTCAGGCACACGCGCCAAGGCGACGTCGCAGCCGGTCCAGACCCTCAGCGATCGCGACGCCCGCCAGGCCATCAAGGCCGCGGAAACCCGGCGCGTCAAAGCGGAGGCCGATCGGCTCCGAGCGATGCGAGAATCCCAAAACAAGGGGGGCGCCCGCGACGCAAATTCGCCTCCCGCGAACGATGGTGGGGGTCTGCTTGAAGCGAAGCGCCGAGCTAAGCGCCGTTTCGACAACGACGAACAGCGCTGACATCCAAAAGTGGAGCACAAGATAAAGATTGCGCAAGATGCGATTTCCGGTCCCGGAACCACCGAGATAGGCGTCTATTCTCGCCCCGGGTGTGTGTCGCTGTTCGCTGTCGGACGGTGTCGCTCATCCTGGCTTGGAATCGTGGATTTTGGGAAGAGAAGTAAAAGATGGGATTGCGGTCCTGGTCGAAACCTCCACGACCAGGGGGAGGGACCTCGTTCGGGGCGTCGCGGCGTTTGCGCGCGATCACGGAACCTGGTCTCTCTTCGTCGAACCACGAGGCCGCGGCGAGCGTCTGACGCTCCCGTCGGCGTGGTCCGGCGCCGGCGTGATCGCTGACATCGATCGTTCCGAACTCGCCGAACAACTCGCCAGCGCCGCCCTCCCCACGGTCTGCGTTTCCTGGTTTATTCAACGTGCTTCGAATGTCGCTCGCGTCACGATCGACGAGGGCGCCACCGCTCGGCTCGCCTCCGAGCACCTTCTCGATCGCGGACTCCGTCACCTCGCCGTGCTCCCCGCCCGCGACTACGCGGGATTCATCGACAACCTGACCCCCGCGTTCACCCGGCTCGCCCGCGAGGCCGACGCGACCTGCAATGTCTTTGATCGCGCCTCGAACGGACTCGGCGGCCTCGCCCGCGAACAGCGCCTCGCCACGCTCGGCGCATGGCTCGCCAGCCTCCCCAAACCCGTCGGTGTCATCGCCTCCAGCGACGTCGAGGCAGCGTGGCTCACCGATGCCTGCGATTCGGCGGGCCTGCGCGTGCCAATCGACGTCGCGGTCCTCGGGTGCGAACAGGACGAGCTCAGCCGCCTGAGTTCCAACCCGCCTCTCTCGAGCGTTCACCACGACTTCGAGAGCCTCGGCTACGCCGCCGCCGGCGCCCTCCACGCGATGATGAACGGCGCCGCGACGCCGACCGATTCCGTCCAGCTCGCGCCCGCCGCCGTCGTCAGCCGCGAATCGACCGACACCCTCGCAGTGGGGGACGAGCAACTCCAGCGCGTCTGCGCCTACATCCGCGAGCACGCCGACCACCCGATCGGCGTCGAGGACCTCCTCGACCAGGTCCGCATGTCCCGTCGCGGTCTCGAACGCCGGTTCATGAAGGTGCTGGGCCGAACACCCGCCGCCACGATCCGCCGAATCAGGGTTGAACGCGCCATGCGGATGATCGTCGATTCCGACGACAGCCTCCGCTCAATCGCGTCGGCATGCGGCTTCGGCAACACGGGTGGCCTCACCCGCGCGTTCATCGCCGAACTCAACGTCAAACCCGCCGCCATGCGCAAACGCGGCGCGGCGCAAACGGGCGATGACGACGACGACCAGACCGAGACCGACCAGAGCGAGTCCACCGCCGATGTCGGGTTCAACGCCTGACAAGCCGTGATTCTCTCACACCGATCGCGGTGTCTGTACGATACAACGCGATCATGAACGCTCAGAAGGCGGCTCTCATCCTTGCCGACGGTGACGTGCCGGCCCTCGTGGCCGCCGCGATCGAGGCCGAGAAACGCGTCGGCGCCACCGAAGGCCCGGCCCCCGTCCTCTGGTGCTGCCCCATCGGCCCAGGTCCCATGACCGCGCAAAGCGAGGCCGTCGACCGTCAGGCCAGGATCCTCGGCCTCGACATCGAAGCCCCGACCCCGGCCCTCTGGACCGTCCGCGACCACTTCGAAGAGTCGCTCCTCACGATCCTCGCCCGCGCCACCCAGATCGCAGGGCAGCGGGGGCTCGAACGCATCGTCTGGCCCGCCATCTCGCCACCGAGCGACGACGACTACCCCTCGATCGCCCAGATGGCCGCCATCGTCGATGTCTCCGAAGGCCTCTCACGCGTCATCGACGCCGTCTCCCGCTACGAGACCAGCGCCGAACGCCACCTCGAGATCGACATCCCCTTCTTCGACCTCGCCGACCGCCAGGTCGCCGACCTCTTCAACGACTTCGCCCTTCCCGCGACCGCCTGCTGGTGGGACGCATCCTCGGGCGGATCAGGCGCCGAGGCCGCGATCGCCTCCGAGCGTTGGCTCGCCGCGGGCGTCGAGACCGAGCACGGTCGCAACAACCCCGCTCTCGGCGAAGGCCGGAGTGCCGCGAGGGCCGGCGATGCGCTGGACCACCGCTACACTCCGGGCCATGTCGACACAAACGTCTAACGCCCCTTCCGCCACCCGCCGCGGCGACATCCACCGCTGGCGAAACACCCTCATCGCCACCACCCGCGACGCCCCGAGCGACGCCGAACTCCCCAGCCACGTCCTGATGAGCCGAGCCGGCTTCATCCGCCGTGTCGGCGCAGGCATCTACAGCTACCTCCCCCTCGCCCACCGCACCCTCAACAAGCTCTGCGCCATCATCCGCGAAGAGCTCGAAGCCGCGGGATCGATGGAGATGCTCATGCCCTCCATGGAGCCCATGGAGTTCTTCGCGGGCTCCAAGCGCGACGTCGACTACGGCGACAACCTCTTCCGCCTCACCGACCGCCACGGCCGCGTCGCCGCCCTCGCGCCCACGCACGAGGAGATCATCACCGACGTCGTCAAGGCCGCCGTCACCAGCTACAAGCAGCTCCCCCTCAACCTCTACCAGATCCAGACCAAGTTCCGCGACGAGTTCCGCCCCCGCGCAGGCCTCCTCCGCTGTCGCGAGTTCCTCATGAAGGACGCCTACTCGTTCCACCTCGATATCGAAGGCGAAGGCGGCCTCGACGAGGTCTACGAGACCATGCGCACCGCCTACACCAACATCTTCCAACGCTGCGGCCTCGATTTCAGCGCCGTCGAGGCCGAGAGCGGCCCGATAGGGGGGTCGGCAAGCCACGAGTTCATGGTCAACTGCGAGACCGGCGAAGACACCATCATGGTCTGCCCCGAAACCGGCTACGCCGCCAACGTTGAGAAGTGCGAGATCGGCGAGCGCCAGTGGTCCCTCGACCACGCCGCCACCGCCGAACACCAGGAACACCACACCCCCAAGATGCCCGGCATCGACCTCGTCGCGGGCGCCCTCGGCACGACCGCCGCCGGCATGCTCAAACCCCTCGTCATGCAGCCCGCCGAGCCCGCCGACGACCGCCCCGCGTGGGTCCTCGTCACCGTCCGCGGCGACCACGACGTCAACGAGGGCAAGGTCCGCGACGCGCTCGGCTACGCCGTCAAGATGGGCGACGAAAAGGCCGCCAAGGAAGCCGGATTCGCCATCGGCTACGTCAGCCCCCGCATGGTCGAGAAGGTCGAGTCGAGCGTGCTCGTCATCGACCACGACGCCGTCAACGGACCGACCTGGGCCACCGGCGCCGACAAGTACGACCACCACGACACCGGCTTCAACTGGCAGCGCGACATGGCGGGGGTGTTCGGTTCCGCGAGCGCGACCGACGAGACCCCGCACGCCCGCGTCCGCATCGCAGAGGTCCGCAACGCCGAGGTCGGCGACCCCAGCCCGCGAGCCAAGGGCGCCAGGCTCGAAGCCCGCCGCGGTATCGAGGTCGGCCACATCTTCAAGCTCGGCGACAAGTACTCCAAGGCCGGCGACTTCCAGATCATGGACAAGGACCAGAAGCGCCGCCACGTCATCATGGGCTGCTACGGCATCGGTGTCAGCCGCACCATGGCCGCCTGCGTCGAGATGAGCCATGACGACAACGGCATCGTCTGGCCCGTCCCCCTCGCGCCGTACGCCGTCGTCATCACGCTCATCAAACCCGAGGACGAGCAGTCGATCGACACCGCGACAACCCTCGCCGCGTCACTCGCGACCGAGGGCTACGACGTCCTCATCGACGACCGCGCCGAACGCCCAGGCGTCAAGTTCAAAGACGCCGACCTCATCGGCTTCCCCCTCCGCGTGACCATCGGCCCGAAGACGCTCGAACAGAACAGCGTCGAGATCAAGTCCCGCTCCGCCGAGTCCGAAGCGGAACTGGTCGCGATCGACGACGCGCTGGAAGCCTGCAAGCGCCGTCTGTAGACGACGGCTGGGTCCGCAGTGATCCCCGAAAAATCACGCCTCGTTTTACATAATATATATTATCGGACCATATTGCACAAGAGACCTCTTACACGCGGCCTCCACGAGCGATCATCGCACTCGTAGGCGGAGATTGTCGACCCCATAGCGGGCGTTTCGAGTGAGTGATCCCCCAAGCGTAACACGAACAATCCGAGCCTTCGGGTCCTCAACGAACCAATCCAACTGAATTCCGCTTGGACCCTGTTCGCCGTCACGGCGCTGAGTGGCAACCAATTCTCCAGCTTCATCGAAGGCGGCAAGTATCAGAAAATCCTGAAACGGCTGCCCCTTCTGTAGCACGTCCATTGTGGTAAAACCAAACGCCGCTACGGGCTCCGACATCTCGAATACGAGCTCCATGTACGCCCGGCCCAATCGCGTATCAGCAAGAGGCTCCAGCGTTGAGATGAATCGCTTTCCAAGAACGGCAGAGTCGAAATCAAACGGAACGTTCGGGCCTCGAGCCTGATCATTAAACGCCGTCGGCGTACTATCACCATATGTGCACGAGCGAAAGCTAGTACCTAATGTGCTTTTCATCGCGATAGCAACACCAGCAACCTCACGAAGTTCAACCACAGCGTTATCTTCGGCAATGTCTTCTAGATCGTCAACGTGAACCTGCCTCTGAATGCACTCGATCGCAAGTTCGAGAAATGCCGCAGTGTCAGATGCATCAAATATACCGACTGGAAGTTCAAGGTCAGCAGCCACATTTCGATCATTGAACTCGTTCAAAAATGCTAGTACATCAAAGGCATTTACATCTGCTTCTATACCTTCTCGGTTGGCAATAACACAGGGCTGACATGAGTCGAGAATCCAGTCAGAATTCGAGTCCACTACCTGCCCGAACTTAATCTCAAACTCATCAGGACGGCGATTGCCATCACAGTCAGAAACGCCGCCAAGTAACAGATCGTACAGCAAGACTCGTTCAGCTAAGCCGTCCTGTCGGCTGCGGACCGCTAATTGAGGAAACTGGATATCTGCCGTGCTAGCAAACGATGTGGACGCAGGAGCTGCGAGCTTACGAACTTGTGACCAGATCCCATCTGAGCCAACCTCATAAACGACAATCTCGCCCGCAGTCTGCATCAGAAGATATGGATATCGTAGCCTCGGCCTCGCCCCGCTGATATATGGAAGCTTCTGTCGCTCAATCCACCTGTCGCCCACCCGCTCGTGGGCCCAAGTGCCAGTCGCCGACGAATGACTATTTACGATGACAGACCAGTTGCCATCGATCGAACTACTTGCTACTGAACGATTTCGGTCATCAATCTGGTTATTCTGTCGAAACTCTAGCGTAGAAGCGACATGCCCTTCGGGATCTAATTCACGAACTCGACTACGAGAAAAATTTCCGAAGACGCCAATTCCACTATCTGTGACTATGAACGATTGACCCGTGCCCATCCCGACGTCGAATCGCCCCCCCGGCGAGCCCGCAGTCAGCTCGATCCTCGGCCCGATACCAGTGCCTGAGAGCAAATACGCACCGAGGCGCCCACGACCGTCGCGACTCCCGGACGTTACAGCCAATCCATGGTCTGTAAGACCAGCGAGACGCGCCCCGCCGGAGAAGGCATCGTCCTGAGAATCGACAAGCGATAACAGTCCAGATGACTGCCACTCAAATAGCACGAAGCCACCGAATCCGCCATCGCGACTCGCAGACGCGATTACCCATTGTTCATTCGAATAAACGACGTCTGCAAACGCAAACACTGGCGACTGCAACTCAATAACCTGCGAAAGCGTCGGTGCACCTGATCCATCAAGACGATAGACTGCGAGACCCCCGGTCTTCGCGCCGTTGACCGATCGACCGCCTCCAACCAGAAGCTGATTATTTATTATTGCTACATGTGATCCAAAGCTCCCAGCCTCAATAGTGGTCGGCTGTTCAATTACTAGCATCGACGCAGATTGACATATATCTAGAAAATTATCATCATCTAGATCAAGCAGCGGATCCGCCTCTATTTCCAACACATCAGGGATGCCATTTTTGTCACAGTCCGAAACTTGGACATCCGAAAGTCGCAACCAATAGACAATCCAATCTCGATCATAACTGTCAATTACACCATCAGCATTTGCATCAACTGGCGAGATGAACCAGTCAACGAGGTCGTCGATCGTTGCGAGGGTGTCATTGTTAATATCAATAAACGGAGCGCCGAAGATATTACCAGGTGCCTCTCTTGTGGCACGATCTAGAATTATCGAATGCGTTGCGCTGGCGCGAACTTTACCAAGGGTTCCGTGAGAAGACCGATATAGTTTTGTGCCAAAGGTAACTTCATAAGTACCAGGCCAAAATGTGCGCAGCCCTTTGCTAGACGAACTACTTATCGACTGGCGAACAATGGACGCGGATGACTCGCAAGGCCCCGTGATAACCAGCTCGCCATCTCCAGTGGAGGATGTAGCAACTTCAAATTGTGCCCACGTTGTTAAAACGAATGTGGCACGTCCGCCACCTGCTAGAGACCCGGAGATGCTGGAGACTCCATTTGGGGCGTCAGGTGACGTACCCGAGATCGCTGCGTGAAACTCAAACTCAAGAATATCACCGATCGACCCAAAGAAGCTATTCAGATTGGTAGTCGCAGCGGCGCTTGCCTCGAACGACCCGGTTGCACAAAGCGATCCGTCGTCCGTAGGGCCGACGAGGTTTCCACCTCCTTGATCCGCCACGGTACAAATCGTTTGCCCCTGCGTTGCAGACATTGTGTACTCGGATGAATACGACTGAGTCAGGCTGGTGTTTCGAATCTGGCCGCCCGCCACATTCCAGATTGCGAGTTGAGCACCAATCGCGACGATGCGAAGCAGCATTTCCTTCACCTCCGATGCTTGTCTCAGAGGCGTAGTTCGCCCTCTCATACCGTATCGAAACGTCACCACCCCTGCCATCCCCTGCTACAACACCCCAAATGACACACCCCCTCCCCCTCACCACCGCCCCCCTCACCCCCACCGACGTCCACGCCGTCGCCCACGGCGCCCCCGTCGCGCTCACCGACCAGGCCCGCGCCGCCATCGAAGCCTCACGCGCCGCCCTCGAGACCGCCGCCGACGACAACGAGCCCCACTACGGCGTCAACACCGGCTTCGGCTCCTTCTCCCGCCAGCGCATCACCCAGAGCAAGCTCCGCGACCTCCAACGCAACCTCGTCCGCTCACACGCCTCGGGCCTCGGCGACCCCCTGCCCGACGACGTCGTCCGCGCCACCATGCTCCTCCTCGCCGCCTCGCTCAGCCGCGGCCACAGCGGCGTCCGCGTCGTCGTCGTCGAACGCCTCATCGACATGCTCAACGCGGGCGTCACCCCCTCGGTCCCCGAGGTCGGCTCCGTCGGCGCCTCGGGCGACCTCGCCCCCCTCGCCCACATCGCGCTCGTCCTCATCGGCGAGGGCGAAGCACGCGTCAACGGCAAGACAATCCCCGGCGCCGAAGCCATGCGCGCCGCCGGCCTCGAGCCCGTCGAGCTCGAAGCCAAGGAGGGCCTCGCCCTCATCAACGGCACCCACCTCATGGCCGCCCGCTTCGCGCTGCTCTGGATGCGCTTCGAACGCCTCTTCCCCGCCGCCTGCCTCGCCGCCGCGATGTCCCTCGACGCCTGCCGCGGCACCGACGCCTCGCTCGACCCGCGCGTCTACGTCGCCCGCAACCAGCCAGGCCCCGCCGCCATCGCCGCGCGCCTCCGCGAACTGCTCATCGGCAGCGAGATCGTCCCGAGCCACGCCAACGCCGACGACCCCCGCGTGCAGGACCCCTACTCCATCCGCTGCGCCCCCATCGTCCTCGGCGCTGCGCTCGACATGGCCACCCACTGCCGCCGCTCGCTCGAAGCCGAGCTCGGCGCCGTCACCGACAACCCCCTCGTCTTCGGAGGCGACGGCACGGGCCGCCCCGCGCAGATCATCTCCGCGGGCAACTTCCACGGCATGCCCGTCGCCATCCCCCTCGACGTCATGGCCATCTGCCTCAGCCACGTCGCGGGCATCAGCGAACGTCGCACCTACCACATGATCTCCGCCTTCGACCCCGACGCCGGCCTGCGCCCCTACCTCAGCCCCGAACCGGGCCTCCATTCGGGGTACATGATCCCCCAGTACGCCGCCGCCGCGTGCTGCAACGAACTCGTCGGCCTCGCCGCCCCCGCGTCAGTCTCGAACATCCCAACCAGCGCCGGCATGGAGGACTACAACTCCTTCGGCCCCCGATCGGCCGCGAAAGCGGACCGCGCGCTGTCCCTCGCCACCTCCGTCATCGCCATCGAGCTTCTCTGCGCCGCCCAGGCCATTGAAGCCCACCGACCACTCCGTTCCGGTCACCGAATCGAAACCGCGCACGCGACCATCCGCGCCGTCGTCCCAGCTCTCCAGGCCGACCGCCCCCCCGCTCCCGACATCAAGGCGATCGAGCGATTGATCACAGACGGCGCGTTTGACGAGCAGATGGTCAACATCGATGACCACTGATCGGTCGCGACGCTGAATACCACGCGCTCCCGCCCTTGAGCCTTGAGTTCCGACGCGCTTCGATGTACTACTGCAAGATGACGGACGCATCGGATGCGGCCACAGCGCAGCGGAGATCGCGAGCATGATCAGCACGACGCTTGACGCGCCGACGACGACCCACGCCGACAACAACGGCAAGCATCGAACCGTCCGAGCGCCCCGAGGCGTCGAACGCACGTGCAAGTCATGGGCCGCCGAGGCCGCGATGCGCATGCTCATGAACAACCTCGACCCCGAGGTCGCCGAAGACCCCGCCCGACTCATCGTCTACGGCGGACGCGGTCAGGCCGCGCGCTCATGGGAAGCCTTCGACGCCATCGTCGCCACCCTCCGCTCGATGGACGCCGACGAAACGCTTCTCGTTCAGTCGGGCAAGCCCGTCGGCGTCATCCGCACCCACGCCGACGCCCCGCGCGTCCTCATCGCCAACTCCAACCTCGTCCCCCACTGGGCCACCCAGGAGAAGTTCGACGAGCTCGCCGCCAAGGGCCTCATGATGTTCGGCCAGATGACCGCCGGCTCTTGGATCTACATCGGCACCCAGGGCATCCTCCAGGGCACCTACGAGACCTTCGCCCAGTGCGGCCGCGCCCACTTCGACGGCGACCTCAAGGGCCGACTCTGCGTCACCGCCGGCTGCGGCGGCATGGGCGGCGCCCAGCCCCTCGCCATCACCATGTGCGGCGGCACGGCCCTCATCGCAGACGTCGACCACAAGCGCCTCGATCGCCGCCTCCACGACCGCTATCTCGACGAGCTCATCCACGACGTCGACGAAGCCATCGACCGCGCCGTCGAGCAGGCCAAGGCACAGAACGCCGTGTCGATCGGCGTCCACTGCAACGCCGTCGAACTCCTCGACCGACTCCTCGAGCGCGAGATCACCCCCGACGTCCTCACCGACCAGACCTCCGCCCACGACCCCCTCGAGGGCTACGTCCCCGCCGAGATGTGCACCTGCGAAGCCGAAGAGATGCGCAGCGTCGACCCCGACGCCTTCCAGCGCCTCAGCCTCGCCACCATGGAGCGCCACGTCCGCGCCATGGTCGCCCTCCAGGAGCGCGGCGCCATCACCTTCGACTACGGAAACAACATCCGCCAGCGCGCCCTCGACCACGGCTACGAAGACGCCTTTGCCTTCCCGGGCTTCGTCCCCGCCTACATCCGCCCACAGTTCTGCGAGGGCCGCGGTCCCTTCCGCTGGGTCGCCCTCTCAGGCGACGCCCGCGATATCTACCAGACCGACAAGGCCATCCTCGATCTCTTCCCGAACGACGAAGGCCTCCGCCGCTGGATCCTCTCCTGCCACGCCAACCCCGACGCCCTCCTCGCGGGCGACCTCGACGCCTGCGAGCCCCGCTTCGGCTTCCAGGGCCTCCCCGCGCGCATTTGCTGGCTTGGGTACCGCGAACGCGACCGCGCAGGCCTGCTCTTCAACGGGCTCGTCGAACGCGGCGCCGTCAGCGCCCCCATCGTCATCGGACGCGATCACCTCGATTGCGGATCCGTAGCCAGCCCCAACCGCGAGACCGAATCCATGCTCGACGGCACCGACGCCGTCAGCGACTGGCCCCTCCTCAACGCCATGGTCAACGTCGCCAGCGGCGCAAGCTGGGTCAGCCTCCATCACGGCGGTGGCGTCGGCATCGGCTTCAGCCAGCACGCCGGACAGGTCATCGTCGCCGACGGGACGCCCGAAGCCGCCGAACGCCTCCGCCGTGTCCTCACCAACGACCCCGCCATGGGCATCTTCCGACACGCCGACGCCGGCTATGAGGACGCCATCCACTGCGCCCGCGACCGCGGCGCCAAGGTCCCGCTCATGCGCCCCTAGAAGCGACGCCCGGGTAAGCTGGCGAAATGCGAGTCCCCCACGTCCAACCCGCCGAGCCGCTGACCGAAGTCGACCCAAGCCGCTTCCTCGCCTCGTGGAGCGTCGAAGACCCCCGCGGCTGTCAGATCGGCGTCATCGGCCTCGCCGATGACACGGGCGTTGCCATGAATCACGGCCGCCCGGGCGCCGCCGGCGGTCCCTGGGCCCTTCGACAGGCCCTCCGCGGATACGGCGTCGCCAACCCCTCCACCTGGAAATGGCCCCGCGTGTTCGACGCGGGCGACGTCCTCGCGGGCGACTCGCTCGAAGAAACGCACGACCGCGTCACCGAAGCGACCGCCGCCCTCATCGACGCCGGCCTCACCCCCGTCGCTATCGGCGGTGGTCACGACCTCACCTTCCCCTTCGTCCGCGCCGTTGCACAATCACGCCCCGACCCGCTTGTCGGCGTCTACTTCGACGCCCACCTCGACGTCCGAGACGCCGAAGGCTCCGGCATGCCCTTCCGCCGCCTCGTAGACCGCTGCGGGGTCACCGAGCTTCACGTGCACGGCCTCGACCCCAACGCGAACACCGCCGAACACACCAACTGGTTCGCCGCCCACGGCGGCCGCGTCGACCCGTTCGAACCCGAGGACAAGTGGCCCGAGGGCGATCTCTTCGTCAGCTTCGACCTCGACGTCATCGACGCCGCCTACGCCCCGGGCGTCAGCGCGATGAACCCCGCGGGCTGGGCCCCGCGCACCGCCGCGCGCTGGGTCTACGCCGCGGGCCAGTGCGAACGCGTCCGCTGCTTCGACATCATGGAACTCGCCCCGACGCTCGACCCCTCGGGCCGATCGAGCCGCCTCGCCGCGCGTCTCCTCCTCGAATTCATGCGCGGCTTCGCCGAGCGGAACCCCTCGTGACCAGCCCCGCGTCGATCGCCATCCGAAGCGCGCGGGTCCTCACCCTCGACGGCCCACCCGGCGCCTCTCGAGGCCCGTCGATGTCCGACGTCGCCGCGGTCGACAACTGCGACGTCGTCATCCGAGGCGATGTCATCGAAGCCGTCGCGCCGGACGCCGCAAAGAACATCGACGCCGCCACCACCATCGACGCCGATGGCCGCGTCGTCATGCCCGCCTTCATCGACGCCCACACCCACGCCTGCTGGGCGGGCGACCGTCTCGACGAATGGCAGGCCCGCATGCAGGGCGCCAGCTACCTCGAACTCCTCGAACGCGGCGGCGGCATCATGTCCACCGTCCGCGCCGTCCGCGAGGCCACCGAAGCCGAACTCACCGACCTTCTCGTCGAACGCCTCGACCGCGCGACCGCTGAAGGCACGACCGCCATCGAGATCAAGAGCGGC
>PAKY01000083.1 GCA_002706885.1 Phycisphaerae bacterium | reverse complement strand
TGCCGGATGCCGGATGCCGGATGCCGGATGCCGGATGCCGGATGCCGGATGCCGGATGCCGTCATAGTGTCCCCCATGCAGCAGTACCACGCCCTCCTCCAACGCATCCTCGACGAAGGCGACCCGCGCGAGGATCGCACGGGCGTCGGGACGCTCGCGGTGTTCGGACACCAGTCCCGCTACGACCTGACCAACGCCTTTGGCGATCTCGGCCCCACCACCCCTGAAAGCGGCTTTCCGCTCATCACCACCAAGAAGCTGCACTGGAAGTCGATCGCCCACGAACTCCTCTGGTTCATCGCGGGCGACACCAACAACAACACCCTCGCCGCCAACGGCGTCCGCATCTGGAACGAGTGGGCCGACCCCGAGACGGGCGAACTCGGCCCCGTCTACGGCGCCCAATGGCGTTCATGGCCCGCTCCGGACGGCTCCAGGGTCGATCAACTCGCCGCCGTCCTCGACCAGATCCGCAGCAACCCCCACAGCCGGCGGATCATGGTCAGCGCGTGGAACCCGGGCCAGCTCGAGGAGATGGCCCTCCCCCCGTGCCACTGCCTCTTCCAGTTCTTCGTCGGCGCCCCCATCGACCCGGGCCGAGACGGACGGCCGACCCTCTCCTGCCAGCTCTACCAGCGCTCCGCCGACTGCTTCCTCGGCGTCCCCTTCAACATCGCGAGTTACGCCCTCCTGACCTGTCTCGTCGCCAAGGCCACGGGGTGCCGCCCGGGCGAGTTCATCCACACCCTCGGCGACGCGCACCTTTATACGAACCACATCGAGCAGGCCCGGACGCAGCTCGAACGCCCTCACCGCCCGCTCCCCACGTTGCGGGTACGCAGAGGCGAGGATCTCTTCGATGTTCGGTTCGAGGACCTCGACATCGTCGGATACGACCCCCACCCCCACATCAAGGCCGAGGTCGCGGTGTGATCGAGCGGAGCAACGGAAAGCCCCTGAAGGTCATCCTGATCGCGGCGATGTCGGAGAACCACGTCATCGCCAAGGACGGCAACCTGCCCTGGCGCCTCCCGAACGACCTGAAGCACTTCAAGGACGCCACCCGCGGCCACGCGGTCGTGATGGGGCGGGCCACTTTCGAGACGCTTTCAGGCCCGCTCCCCCATCGCGAGAACATCGTGATGACGACACGTCGCGACTGGTCGACGCCAGGCGTCGTTGTTGCGCACACGTACGACGCTGCGCTCCGAATCGCGGCCGAACGGTCGGCGCCCCAAAATGAGAGCGTCTACATCGTCGGAGGAGGCGTGGTGTACGCCGAGGCCATCCAATCGGCGGATGAGCTCGACCTGACCCGCGTCCACACGACGATAGAAGGTGGCGACGCAACGTTTCCGGACGTTGATCCGAGCATCTGGCGGCGCGTCGCAAACGCGGATTTTCCCGCGGACGATCGCCATACGTTCGGATACAGCTTTGAGCGGTGGGTCCGCTGCTGAGCCGGAATCGGGGTTTTCGTGCTTGAGAGCACATGAGCGGCGTGATCAGCCGCGAAACCCTTTCCGTCCCGCATGAAAAAAAGTCAGCGCCAGTTTCCAAAGCCGGTGGCATCGGCCCGGATTGGGCGCACCTTTAACGCGGGTCGCGTGTCTGTCATCAAGACCACCAAGTTCTGTAGTCACAAGCTTTCAGATTGTGAGGAGATTCCTGTGAAGAACGCCATCGCTCTTATCGCTGTCGCTGGTATCGCTGCCGCCGCTGCCGCCCAGACCGCCACGGTCACCGTCAGCCCGTCGGCCACCTCGATCAACACCCTCGGTGACGAGGCCGCCCGCACCGTCCGCGTCAGCGTCACGGTCACCGGCAGCGCCGGCCTGACCAGCTTCGACGTCGTCATGGACGCCCTCCAGGGCAACGGCCTGTTCACGATCGCCAACGCGTCGCTGGACAACGGCCTGCTCTTCACGGCCATCCCGAACGTCTCCGAGGTCACCGGCGAAGGCCCGCTCGGCCTCCGCGGCTACGGCGCCGGCGCCCTTCTCTCGGGCACCGACGTCAGCGGCCAGCAGTTCAGCTTCGACCTGATCGCCAACGCTGGCGCCGCCGGCGACGTTGAGCTCACCGGCATCACCTCCGGCTTCTCGCCGATCGCCACCATGGGCCTCTTCGCCAGCGCCTACCCCGAGATCATCGTCAACAGCGGTACCGTCACCCTGTTCGTCCCGGCCCCGGCGAGCGCTGCTCTCCTCGGCCTCGGTGGCCTCGCCGCCACCCGTCGTCGCCGCTAATCGCAGCACGACCCAGAGTTAGCAGTTTCCTCACAGCCCCGGCGTTCTCGCCGGGGCTGTCTTTTTTGCTGCGCGTTCGGCTCTCCGCTCTGGGGATTCCGGGTCCGAGATCGGCGGGAGCCGGGCCGAAGCCTGACATCGATCAATACGCATGATATCAGCAATTTATACGGTAAAAATCCGTCGCAATTCAGAGCACATGCGTCTCTCTGCGGCCATCTCGTGATGATTTCGCAAATAAATCGGCAGTTTTGTTGCAGAACACTCTCGACGTATCCTGTTCGACCCACTAGTCTGGGTTTCTCTGGGTCATTTCGTCGGAATCGCCCGTAAGGGCATGAAACGCAACTGCATAGTGAGGAGACTGCCGTGAAGAACTCGATTGCTCTGGTCGCTGTGGCGGGCATCGCCGCCGCCGCCACCGCTCAGACCGCCACCGTCACCGTCAACCCGTCGGCCACCATGATCGACACGACGGCGACCGACGCCGCTTCCCGCACCGTCAGCGTCACCGTCACCATCACCGGTGACAACGGCCTGACCACCTTCGACGCCGTCATGGACGCCGTCGAGGGCAGCGGCCTGTTCACCACCGCGAACCCGATGCTCGTCAACCCGCTGCTCTTCACCGCGGTTGCCGGCGTCTCCGAGGCTCGCGTCGAGGGCCCGATCGGCGTCCGCGCCTTCGGCTCCGGCCCGCTCCTCTCGGGCACCGACATCAGCGGCCAGCAGTTCACCTTCGACCTGATCGCCAACGCTGGCGCGGTCGGCACCGTGGACCTGACCGTCGTCGGTTCGGGCTTCTCGGACATCGCCACCATGGGCCTGTTCGCCACGGCGTATGACAACGTCGTTGTCAACAACGCCACGATCACGCTCGTCCCGGCTCCGGCCAGCCTCGCGCTGCTCGGCCTCGGTGGCCTCGCCGCCACCCGTCGTCGCCGCTAATCCGGCTTCGACCCCCAAGCGTCTTCACAGGACACGCGACAACCCCGGTCTCTGGCCGGGGTTGTTCGTTTTTGCCAGGTCTGCCTCCCGCTCAAGCGTCGGTCAGCAGGATCCAGCAGACGACGAGAGGTATCCGACCTCCCCCGATAACTGGCGCCATGTAAGCGTTTCGCTAAGAAATGGCCGTCCGCGTTCGCACAATCGTCGCCCAGACCGTTCAAACGCATTCACGCGGTACAACAGGCAAAAAAACTCGCCGAATTGTGGCACGCAGCGTCGACTGCGTATCGGGATTCTGGCTATATTGGGGGCGGGTCGCAGTTTTTTCATCGGTCCCGTTCGGGGCCGAATGCGTCAGAGAGATAAGTGAGGAGATTCCTGTGAACAAGATCGCTGTCATCGCTCTCGCTGGCCTCGCCGCCGGCGCGGTCGCCCAGACCGCCAACGTGACGCTCTCCGCGTCGGCCACCTCGATCGACACCACCTCGACCAACGCCGCCGACCGCACGGTCCGCGTCTCGGTCGACATCACCGGCGACATGGGTCTGACGACCTTCGACGCCGTCCTCTCCGCCTTCCAGGGCGCGGGCCTGTTCACCGTCGCCAACGCGACGCTTGACAACCCGCTCCTCTTCACCGCCATCGCCGGCATCTCGGACATCACCGACGCCGGTGACCTCGGCGTTCGCGCCTTCGGTTCGGGCCCGCTCCTCAGCGGCACCGACATCGGTGGCCAGCAGTTCAGCTTCGATCTGGTCGCCAACCAGGGCGCGGCCGGCATCGCCGAAGTCGGCGTCGTCGGCTCGGGCTTCTCGCCCATCGCGACCTTCGGCCTCTTCTCGACCGGCTACGGCCAGGTCAACGTCTCCGGCGCGAGCATCAACCTCGTCGTCCCGGCCCCGGCCAGCCTCGCGCTGCTGGGCCTCGGTGGCCTCACGGCCGCCCGTCGTCGCCGCTAATCGCAGCGAACGACTGATCTAAATCTCAAAGACGCCCCGGTCGCAAGGCCGGGGCGTTCTGCTTTTTGACAAGCTGTGGCTGGCATAGACATACCACGCCCCGAAACCCGAGGTCATCGGCAACTCAGAGACGCACCGACGTCGATGAGAGGCCGATGACCGCGACGCGGAATCAGTACGCAAGCACTGAACGGAACTTGCCGAGGCCCGCCAGCTTCGCGTAGCCGCCGAGCGACTTGAGTTCTACGAGCACCGTGATGCCGACGATCTCCGCTCCCTGCTTGCCGACGAGTTCGCAGCACGCGGCCATGGTGCCGCCCGTGGCGAGCAGGTCGTCAATGAGAACAACCCTCGATCCGGGCTTGATCGCGTCCGAGTGAAGTTCGAGGCGGTCATTGCCGTACTCGAGCGCGTAGTCAACGCCCTCCACCGCACGCGGCAGCTTGCCGGGCTTCCGGACCGGCACAAAGCCGGCTGAGAGGGCCTGAGCGACCGCCGTTCCGAAGATGAACCCGCGACTCTCGGCCCCGACGACAAGGTCGATCCGCTGGCCCCGGTATGGGTTGGCCATCATCTCAACAGCGAGCGCGAGCGAAGCCGGATCGGCGAGCAGCGGCGTGATGTCCTTGAACACGATCCCGGGCTTCGGGAAGTTCTCGACGTCGATGATGCGCCGCTCGAGCGCCTTGATAGGTTCGTCGTGAAGCATGACGTCGGTCTCCCTCGCGTCGCGGGACCGCCGCGGCGCGAGCTACACTGTACCGATGAAGGACCGCCACGGACGGGAAACGGCATCGTCTGCTCCAAAGCTCGAGATCGTCGAGCCCATCGGGAAGCGCGTGCTCATCCGGAAGGATGAGGACAAGAAGACGACGAAGTCGGGCATCCACCTGCCCGACAAGATCGAGATCCCGACGCTGACGGGGCGGGTCGTCGCGATCTCGACGCAGATCGACCGCGACGCCGACTACCCGATCGAGCAGTACGACCGGGTACTCTTCAACCCCAAGCACGGCATCCCGGTTGATTTCGAAGGCGACAACCGCCTGTTCGTGATTCCCGTCGAGGACGTCGTTGCGGTGTTCCGCCGCGACGGCGACAGGTGAACCGGGCATGGCCGACGCCGGGACCAGTTCGCTCGAACCGCTGACGAAACCACTCGAAGAGCTCGCCGACCCGCTCGGTATCCCGGTCGCCAGGATCGGTCGCACCGGACGGGTGATGGCGAGACCGCCGGGCTCCAAGAGCCTGACGAACCGAGCGCTCCTCCTCGCCGGGCTCGCCGAGGGCGAGAGCGTCCTGCGCGGCGCCCTGACCGAGGCCGACGACGCGCAGCGCATGCTCGCGGCGCTCGACGCGCTCGGGGCGAAGGTCTCGATTGAGGACGGCGGGACCGCGGGGCCGACGGTCCGTGTCACGGGCGTCAGCGGACGATGGAAGACGGGCGGCGCGGGCGCGGAGCTGTTCCTGAACAACGCGGGAACGGCGACCCGGTTCCTCGCGGGCGCCGCGGTGCTCGCCGACGGCCCGATCACGATCGATGGCAACGACCGGATGCGTCAGCGGCCGATCGCCGAACTGATCGAGTCGCTCCGAGGCCTCGGCGCGAAGGTCGAGGAGTTGGGCGAACCAGGATGCCCGCCGATCCGCGTGACCCCCCCACCCGAAGAAAGGCTGCGCGGCGCCGAGGTCATCTTCGGAACGACGCAATCGAGCCAGTTCATCTCGGCCCTTCTGCTCTCGGCGCCGTGGATGCCCGAGGGATTGACCGTCGATCTCGGCGATGAGATCACGAGCGCGTCGTACGTTCACATGACCGTTGAGCTTCTCCAGCGGATCGGCGTCACCGTGCGCACGTCGGAGGGCCTCCGCGTCGTCCAGGTCCTGCCGGGCGCCGGTTCGTTTGAGCTGGATGTCGAGCCCGACGCGAGCGGCGCGACCTATCTCTGGGGCGCGGGCGCTCTGCTCGGCGGCGTTGAAGTCGGCGCCATCGGCATCGATGAGCACTGCACGCAGGGCGACGCCGATTTCCCCGACCTGCTCGCCCGAATGGGCGCAACGCTCAACGCCGTCGGCGGTGATGAAGCGGGCGTCGCTGTACGCGGTCCGGGCGAGCTGCGGCCCGTCATGGCCGACATGAGCGACATGCCCGACGCCGCCGTCACGCTCGGCGTCCTCGCGGCGTTCGCGAGCGGGACGAGCGTCATCCGGGGCGTCCGCACGCTGCGTGTGAAGGAGACCGACCGGATCGACGCTCTCCGCAACGAGCTCGCGAAGCTCGGCGTGACCGTCGACACCGACGTCAACGACGATCCGGGCACGATGACGATTACACCGCCCGACGGCGGCGTCGATTGCTCGATCAACGCCTCGCGCGTCGAGTTCGACACCTACGACGATCACCGCATGGCGATGGCGCTCTCGCTCGTTGGACTCCGTCGCCCGAACGTGTTCATCAAGGACCCCGCGTGCGTCGCGAAGACCTACCCACGCTACTTCGCGGAGCTGGCTCGCATCATCGAAGCGACGCGCTGAACGCTCAGGCCTCGACCCGAGTCTCGGCCCACGACTTGAGGTCCTTGAACACCACGGGCGGGACGTACGTCGCCACGGCCTCCTCCCACCCTTTCGGCCCGATCATGCCCTTCACGAAGCTCGAGCTCAGCTCGCAGAGAGCGCGGGGCGGGATGAAGAACACGGTGGTGAGCCCCTCGTGCAGATCGGCGTTGACGTATCGCATCGCGCGTTCGTACTGGTAGTCCGCCTCGTTGCGGATGCCGCGGACGACGTGACGTGCACCTACGTCGCGAGCAAAGTGCGCGAGAAACTGGTTCTCGATGTGCGTAATCTCGACGTTGACAAGATGATCGGAGATCGAACGAAGCCACGCCAGTCGGCGTTCGAGTTCGAACGTGTAGGTCTTCTCCGGGTTCTGCGCGACCGCGACGATCAGCCGATCGAACAGCCTCGCCGACCGCTCGATCATCCAGGTGTGCCCGTTCGTGGGTGGGTCGAAGCTCCCCGCGTAGACGGCGACGCCTGAGGCGTCGGCGGGGAGTTGTGGGGTGTGTCCGTTCATGCGCTCGCCGGTGGGGATTCGATCGAGACCAGTCGTTCGTACTCCTCCAGAGCGTACAACAACGCGCGGTAGGGCCGCAGCTTGCCGCCCTCCTCCCGCGCGTGGGTGTGATCGTCGGCCGTTACGCCCTTCGAGGCCCGTTCGACGAACGGCGTGATGTCGGTCACATGCGCGAGCGACGCGGGCGTCCCGAAACGGATCCGCGCAGCGCTCGCTGCCGCGAACAGCCGCTCGGCCGCGAGAAGCTGGCCCGCGCTCGTGCACAGACAGGCGAACAGCTCGAGCAGGTCCGGCAGCTCCGCGTCGGCGTTGCAACGCTGGAGAACCTTCGCGGCGTCACGGGCACGCTCTGCGGCGAGATCGATCCGACCACGGCGAAGCTCGAACCAGGCCGACCGCGACAGCACCGCGGCGCGGGTCGCGCTCGCGCCGTCGCGCTCGGTGAGCGAGAGGGCGTGCTTGAAGTGCTCGGCGGCCTCGTCCTCGCGCCCCATCTCCCGGAGCGCGTCACCCAGCCTCGCGCGGCACTCGGCCACGCCGGCCGTCTCGCCCGCCTCCCGGTAGATCGCCAGCGCCTCCTCGAGGTAGTCCACCGCGCGATCAGCGAGGCCCTCGCCCTGGCACGCGGCGCCGAGCGCGAGCAACGCCACGCCCGTCGCGTGCTCATCGCCGAGCATGCGGGCCATCTCAAGGCTCGCGCGTCCGAACATGACCGCCGATGTGAGATCTCCCGAGAGCATCGACATCCACGCGATGCCCGAACGCAGCTTCGCCCACGCGGGTGTCGGCGCCGAGCCCGCGGAGAGGCGCTCGAGATCGCTCAACAGCTTGCGACCCTCGGCGACCGCGCCCGACGCCGCCATCGAACGCCACACACCCGCGCCGATCACGCGGCCGAGTTCGAGATCTCCGCCGTTGCGAAGAACGTAGTCGAGCGCTGCGCGGATGTTCCCCCGCTCGGCGACCAGCCGTCTTCGCCACGCCGCCTCGTTCGGTCCGATCAGGTCCGGCTCGGCCGTCTTCGCGAGTTCGGCGAGCCAAGCGAGGTGGCGGCGGCGCATCTCGCCCAACTCGCCCGCCTCAGTAAGCTTGCGCAGCCCGTACTGGCGGACGGTCTCCAGCATCGTGTACCGCGATTCCGCCGTCGCGTCGTCGCTCGAGCCCGCGTCCTCATCGACGGTGATCATCGACTTGTCGACGAGCTGGCTGATGAGGTCGATCGCCTCCCACGGCTCGATGTCGTCGCTGTCATCGTCCACGGGCCCGTAGCACACCGCCTCGGCGCCGCTGAGCGTCACGCCGCCGCAGAAGACCGAGAGCCGCCGGAACGCCGCGGCCTCGTCCGGGTCGAGCTGGTCGAAGCTCCACGCGATCGCCGTTTCCAGCGCCCTGTGACGCCCGCCGCTCGACCGTCGCCCGCCGCCGAGGAGCTTGAAGCGGTCCTCCAGACGCTCGACGATCTGCTGCGGGCTCAGGACCTTCGTCCGCGACGCCGCGAGCTCGATCGCGAGCGGGATGCCATCGAGGCAGCGGCAGATCTCGGCGATCGCGGTCGCGTTGCTCGCATCGAGCTGGAAGCCGGGGCGAACCGCCGCGGCGCGGTCAAGGAAGAGCTTCACGCCGTCGGTGTCGCCGATCTCATCGAGGTCCCGGTCGTCTTCCGCGGGGACGCCCATCACGGGCACGCGGTAGAGCGTCTCGCCCGCCACGCCCAGCGGCTCGCGGCTCGTGACAACGACACGCATCCCGGGGCAGATCGCGAGCATGGTGTCACACGCCCGCGCCACCGCGTCGCGCATCGCCTCGCAGTTGTCGAGGAGGATGAGCACCTCGCGGTCGTTCACCGCGTTCGCCACCGTGTCCGCAGGATCGGCGGCGTCGCTGTTCAGCGTGCCGAGCGTCGTCGCGATCTGCTGGAGCAGGACCTCGGGGTCCTTAAGCTGCGCAACATCGATCCACCACACGCCCGCCTCGATGTCGGTCTCCATCCGCTTCGCCGCTTCCATCGCGAGCCGCGTCTTGCCGACGCCGCCAGCGCCAGCAAGCGTCACGAGACGAGCGCTGCCGATGAGCCGCTCGACCGCCGCGAGCTCGATCCGTCGACCGATGAATGTGTTCAGGGACGCCGGGAGGTTCGACGCGCGGCTCCCCGGCACGGACGACCCGCCAGCGCGGAAGCGACGCGAGCCCGACCCCCAGCCGGACCGCGCGGAGCCCATCGAACTACGCACGGACGAGAACCCGCGCGAGCCGCCGACCGTCGATCCCCAGTTCGGCAGCGAACCGCTCCCCCCACCACTGGCGAGCGCCAACTCGATCTCCCGCCGCGCGTCGCCGATGTCGCGGAGACGCTTCGCGGGGTCCTTCGTCAGGCACGCCGCGATCAACTCCGCCACGCCGTCGGGCGTCGCGTCGGGCAGGCGCGCCCAGTCCGGCTCTTTCTCGATCACCGCGACGATGGCGTCCATCGGCGTCTCGCCCGGGAACGCCCGTGAGCCCGCGAGCGTCTCGTAGAGCACCGCGCCGAACGACCAGATGTCCGCCCGCTTGTCGACAGGCTTGCCGCGCGCCTGCTCGGGGCTCATGTACCCCGCGGTCCCCACCACGCGCCCCGTCTCGGTCTGCACGAAGCTCCGCGTCTCGTCCTCGTCCGCGATCGTCTTGATCGGCGCGTCCGACTTCGCCAGCCCGAAGTCGAGCACCTTCACCACGCCCCCCGGCGTCACGCGGACGTTCGCGGGCTTCATGTCCCGGTGCACCACGCCCCGGTCGTGGGCCGCCTCGAGCCCCGCCGCGATCTGGAACGCGATTGTCAGCGCCTCGTCCATCGTCAGAGCGGGCGTCTCGCGGAGCCGCTGGCCGAGGTGCAGACCGGGGACGTACTCCATGACCAACAGCATCTGCCCGAGGTGCTTGTCGAGCCCGTAGACCGACGCGATGTTGGGATGGTTCAGCGACGCGAGCGTCCGCGCCTCGCGCACGAACCGGTTGATCCGGTCCGGGTGGGCGCACATCTCCTCGGGCAGGACCTTGATCGCCACCTTGCGGTCGAGCGAGTCGTCGTGACCCAGGTAGACCACGCCCATGCCGCCGCGACCGAGCTCGGCCTCGACGATGTAACGCCCCAATCTGGTCGGCAACTCACCCATGACACCCCAATGCGCCGCCCTCGGCGCACGACATCCGCCCCGCCATCCAAGCGCGAGACGCGACGATTCATCACTTTTTCCCGGACCAAACCCCCCGGACCATAACCGGAGAACATCAACTTGGCGAATGCCGATCGCCGAATGGCGACCCCACCGCATCCACGCCACATCCTACACCAGACCCCGCGAAAAGCCTTCAAAACTCCGCCCGATGCGGCCCTCTCGAGGCCGCTACGCTGGTCTCGGCGCGATAACTCGCGCTTTCGGTAAGCCTTTCCCAGCATCTCACCACCACGCGCGGAGACTCGCACGCCATGGCCACGCCCATCACGATGACCGACAAGGGCCTCCAGGTCCCCAACGACCCCATCATCCCCTTCATCGAGGGCGACGGCACCGGGCCCGATATCTGGGCCGCCTCCGTCCGTGTCTTCGACGCCGCCGTCGAGAAGGCCTACGGCGCCGACCGCAAGATCGCCTGGCACGAGGTCCTCGCGGGCGAGAAGGCCCACAACGCCACGGGCGAGTGGCTGCCCCAGAAGACCCTCGAGGACTTCAAGACCTACCTCGTCGGCATCAAGGGCCCCCTGACCACCCCCGTCGGCGGCGGCATCCGCTCCCTCAACGTCGCCCTCCGCCAAATCCTCGACCTCTACGCCTGTGTCCGCCCCGTGCGCCACTTCGAGGGCGTCCCCAGCCCCGTCAAGCGCCCGGAGGACACCGATATGGTGATCTTCCGTGAGAACTCCGAGGACATCTACGCCGGCGTCGAGTTCGAGCACGGCACCGAGGAAGCCAAGACCTTCAAGGCCATCTTCGAGGAGACCTACCCGGAGATGTACAAGAAGATCCGCTTCCCCGACACCGCGGGCATCGGCATCAAGCCGATCTCCAAGGAGGGCACGGAGCGGCTCGTCAAGGCCGCGATCCAGTACGCGATCGATACGAAGCAGGAGTCGGTGACCCTTGTCCACAAGGGCAACATCATGAAGTTCACCGAGGGCGCGTTCCGCGACTGGGGCTACGCCTTCGCCGCCGAGCACTTCAAGGCCAAGCCCCTCGACGGCGGCCCGTGGCACATCATCGCCAAGGGCACGAAGATCCCCGCCGCGGAGACGACGGGCGTCCACGGCGCCGAGGCCGCGACGCTCGAGCACGACATCATCATCAAGGACGTCATCGCCGACGCCTTCCTCCAGCAGCTCCTCACCCGCCCCGCCGAGTACTCGGTCATCGCGACGATGAACCTCAACGGCGACTACATCTCTGACGCCCTCGCCGCGTGCGTCGGCGGCATCGGCATCGCCCCGGGCGCGAACATCAATTACGACACGGGCCACGCGATCTTCGAGGCCACCCACGGCACCGCGCCGAAGTACGCGGGCCAGGACAAGGTCAACCCGGGCTCGGTGATCCTCTCGGGCGAGATGATGTTCCGCTTCATGGGCTGGACCGAGGCCGCGGACCTGATCATCAAGGGCATCAGCGGCGCCATCGCGGCGAAGACCGTGACTTACGACTTCGAGCGGCTGATGGACGGCGCGACGCTCCTGAAGTGCTCGGAGTTTGGGGAGGCGATTGTGAAGCACATGCGATGACGGGCGCCCGTGTCATACGACCGCGCAAGCTCCTGAAGGCTCTGGCCAGACTCGGCTTTGACGTGCTCCGCGAAGGGGGCCGTCACACGATCCTCGCCAACGCTTCGGGAACCACGACGAGGTCGCGAAGGAGTTCTCCTGATGGCACGCCGAGTTCAGTTCATCGTCGAGGACGCGGGCGACGGGTGGCTGTGCGCCACGAGCCCGGATATCGCCGGCGCGGTAACGCAGGGCAAGTCGCTCGATGAACTCGCCGTGATGGCCCGCGACTGCGCCGGCGCGATGCTCGATATCGAACCGAGTGACGTGGAGATCGACCTCGTGATCCCGGGAGGTCTGTCGATCAAGCCGCCCGAGCAAGCGGCGTAGTGAACGACCGCCACCCGGCGCGGCAACAAGCGAAACTTGGACTCGAGGGCCGAGAACTTTGAGCGGAGAGGACCTACGATCCGAGGGCGCAAGCCCTCGGCCCTCTAAAGGGGTTTATGCCGACGAGAGCGAATGCGGATGAGCCTAATGCGCGGACGCGTGGTTCGCAATAATCCGAGCTAGACGCTGACGCCACCGGCCTTTTTCATCGTGCTCGATCCGCTCAACTCTCGAACCAGCGTGCTCTCGGATCCAAGTCTTAGTGTGACAGGTCAGAGCGCGCCAGTCTTCGTAGAAGACGTACACGGCGTTCCCTGGAATAATATGTTCGGCGATGGCGCACGACTCACTTACGCAAGTAATAAAATAGCCTTGAAAGTGGTCTGCTCCTACGAGAATCTGCGCATCCGGAGCCTGCCGTTTCATCCACTCGATTCGCTCCACCAATTTCGGCGCAGCCGCAGCCGAACGCCGATTTTCGGCGGCGATTCGCGCAATTGTTAACGTCCGAAGTTCCGGCGGCAGCAATTTCCAATCAACGAAACATAGCTCGGCGAGTTGGTCGTCGGTTGGGTCGTTCAGAAATACATGGGCTGCGCCGAACTGCTCTTGGAGCAAGCATTGCTGGAAGAGAAGTTCTCGTCGCGAACTCGAATCTCTGCCGGCAATCGGATCCGCAATGCTCGCGGCGATCAAGAAGTATTTCTCTCCGGACGATTCATCAGTCGATAGCACTCGAATTTGAATTCCAATTCCGCGACCGAACACCTTCGATCGGCGATAGAACCTCCCAGTCCGAGAGATCATCGCCGGCCCATTTCCAAATAGGTTAGGGTGGCGATAGCGAATCGTGCGTTCCTCCTTTGGAAGATCTTTTCGAACTACGATTTTTCCGTAGCGATTCCACCGCGCGGCAGACCCACTGGAAGATGCTGGCACGATTGGATCGGAAGGAACTCTGACCTCACCCCCCGAGGCGATTGATAGGCCGAGATGCGCATACTCGCCATCTCGCACCTGCCTCTCAGAGACGAGCTTGCTTGCCGCCGAGTACAGCGGGCGCTCAGAGATTTCAAAGGCTTCCATAGCTGCTGGCGGGAGCACTCGAAGAGCTCGTTGCCGCCACAGTCCTCGATGACCTTGTTTCATTGTGTAATGCTCCAGTGAAGACGTTCGGTTACCGGTCCGAGACCGGCAATTCGCGCGCCATTCAAATTTGTCTCCCTACACAGTACTTCCGCCGCCCTGACAAGATCCAGATGGCGGTCAGCGCCTGCCATCCAATGCGACGATAGTCGCAGATGACAGAATGACAGGTTCGCTCAATATGTTGGTGTCGGCGGACTGCCAGTACGCCACCAATGGTGTGGACTAGCCAATGCCGAGAGCTGTTTGTCTGGGTTGGTCGCCGGGGAGTTTCGCCCTCGTTCCAGTTGGTCTCAAACAGAGGCAGACAGAAAGCTTGTGGAGACGGAATCACGGGATATGACGCGACGAAGTGGACGTCCCCAGCAGCTGCTTACGTGTAGATGCTTTGAATGAATCCGAGTTGCTTCGCAGTACAGTCGAGATCATCGCCGCCGCTGCACACCTTTTGACTGAACGAGTTCGATCCGTGGCAGACGCCGGTCCGGGTTCACATGCGGGTCGAGCGACTTCCGTTTGATACTGCGAGACCAGCCTCATTCCCCCGATTCGAGTAGAGTGACCTTCAACCCCTCAAACCATCCACCAAAGGACCCCCATGCCTCTCACCACCCCCGACATCTCCCTCGAACTCGCCCAGTCCGTCCTCGCCGCCGCCATCGACAAGGCCATCACCATCGACACCAAGATGGACATCGCCGTCGTCGACGCCGGCGCCAACCTCAAGGCCTTCGCCCGCATGGACGGCGCCTGGCTCGGCTCCATCGACATCGCCATCAAGAAGGCCAAGACCGCCCGCTTCTTTGACATGCCCACGGGCGAGATCGGCAAGCTCAGCCAGCCCGCCGGCCCGCTCTACAACATCGAACACTCCAACAACGGCCTCATCACCTTCCCAGGGGGGGTCCCCCTCAAGGACGCCAACGGCGCCATCATCGGAGCCATCGGCGTCAGCGGCTCGAGCGTCGAGAACGACCACGCCGTCGCGGAGGCAGGGGCGGCGGCAGCGAGGTGATTGGGCGCGGAATGGAGTAGGGGGACCGGGAGCCGGGCACTAGGCACCGGATCGATTCCGGATGCCGGATGCCGAGTGCCGGATGCCGAGCCCCGGATGCCGAGTGCCGCTCCCCCTCCTCCCAATGCCCGGCCCCCGGCTCCCGGTCCCCCTCCCTTTCATGTCCCCGCCCTCCCCACCCGCTACGCTGCAATTCGCCGCGTGGGCCTGCGCCGTGCCGCCCATGGCGAATCGAGCCCGAGCGGGACCCCGCGGGCCGATCCCACACCCGGCCTCGCGTGACATGGAACAAAGTTGACAACGCTTTCAACGGCCGATGACCACCGCCTCCCTCTCCCCGACTCGATCGTGCGGGGGCGGGTGCTCTGGCCGTACGTCATCACGTTCGGCGTCGTCCACGCGGTCGCGCTGCTCGCGTTCGTCCCGTGGCTGTTCACCTGGACGGGGCTCGCGGTCATGGTCGCGGGCGTCTTCTTCTTCGGGCAGGCGATCAACCTCTGCTACCACCGCGTGCTCACCCACCGGAGCTGCAAGCTCCCGAAGTGGCTCGAGCACGCGTACGTCGTGCTCGCGTTGTGCTGCCTCCAGGACACGCCCGCGAAGTGGGTCGCGACGCACCGCTACCACCACCTCCACTCCGACCACCCCGAGGACCCGCACACGCCGCTGGTCACCTTCCTCTGGGCGCACATCGGGTGGCTCTGCGTCTGGAACGGGCGGGCGCACTCGATCGCGACGTACTGCAAGTACGCGCCCGACGTGCTCCGCGACCGGTTCTACATGAAGCTCGAGAAGTCGCGCGGGTGGCTCTGGTTCGTCGTCGCCCACGCCGCGGTCTTCGCGCTCGTTGGCGCCGCGATCGGCTTCGCGACCGAGGGCACGGCGATTGAAGCGGCCCGTGTCGCGGCGAGCCTCGTCGTCTGGGGCGTCTTCCTGCGGATCGTCGCGGTGTGGCACATCACCTGGTCGGTGAATTCCGTCACCCACACCTTCGGCTACCAGAACCACCAGACGGGCGACCACAGCAAGAACAACTGGCTTGTCGCCCTCCTCGCCGTCGGCGAAGGCTGGCACAACAACCACCACGCCGACCCCGCGAGCGCGAGCAACCAGCACCGCTGGTGGGAGCTCGACGTGACCTACTGGAACATCAAGCTGCTCGAACGCATGGGCCTCGCCACGCGGGTCATCCGCCCCCGCCACGTCCGCCACGCCGAACGCGACGCGAGACGGGCCGCCGAGCATCACGCCGATAGCGCCGTCGAGCCCAAGCCCGTCGCTACGGACATCCCTGAGCGAACGCACGCAGGAACGTGAGCACGTCGAACGCGTCGACGTGGCCGAACGCCCCCGCGAGATCCGCGATCGGCTCGCCCGCGATCGCCATGGCGAGGTACGCGTCAACATCCGCCGCCGTCACGGCGCCGTCGCCCGTGTAGTCCACCCGGCACCGCAGCCCCGGGCCATCCGCGAGCCACGCGAAGAGATTCACGGCGTACGCCGAGTTGTCGAAGCGATTGATGTTCGTCCCGGCCCCGTTCGCGTTGAAGAACGTGTTGCGGTCGAAGTGACCCGCGATCCGCCCCCGATCGACCGTCGCCACCGCGAGCACCGCGTCCCGCTGCCCCACCGCGCGGCTCGTTCCCGGGCCGGGCGTGCGATCGTTGTTCCGCGTCTGCTGCCCGGGCTTCGCGCGCACGACGATCGTGCTCGCGACGCCGTCGACCGTGTCCGTCTCAGGAACGACCAGCGGCGACACACCCTCGCCATCGATCGCGTCCACGCCCGCGAGGATCGGATGCCCCGGCGTCACGAAATCGCCCTCCGAGCGCCGCAGGACATACGTCCCCTGGTCCTGCTGCACCGTCCATCCGAAACGATCGAGGAACGCCTGATCCGAGGTCGGCGCGTCCGCCCATGACCCGCCGAAGTTCGCGTCGGAGATGATCAGCGCCGCCCCACCGCGACGCACGTATGACTCGAAGACGTCGACGATCGACGACGGGTACGCCGCGTTGTTGGACGCGAGCACGACCACGTCGTACGCGTTGAGCGGGAGCTGGCCGAAGTCGAGCGGCGCGCCCGCGGTCTGCCCGCTTCCGGGGGCGCCGGTTTCGAGCGGCTCGGCGACCTGATCCACGACGAAACCCGCATCGCGCAGCGTCGTCGCGAACGTCAGCCACCCGTGATTCCCGCTCGCGGTCGATCCGTTGGTGATGTCGGCGAGCTGCTCGGTCCGCTGGGCGTCGTTCCCCGCCTCGAGGAACCCGCCGCTGCGTTCGGCGCCACGGACGAAGAGCACGCGTTTCGGCGCATCGCCACCGACCGCGCTCGCGGCGACCGAACTCAGAGCGATGGCCGTCAGCAGTCCGTGATGCATGCAACCAGCGTACCGCGACCGCGCTGGGCGCCGAAGGAATTCCTGACGGCGCTCACGCCCGCAGCGGCGCCACCCCACGCTCGATCGTCTCCCGAAGCTCGCGCATCTGCGGGCGTGACAACCGCTGACCAACCTGGGCCATCCCAAACAGCCCGCCCGACACGATGGCGCACGGCAGGATGACCCACCACGCCCACGGCGGGCGGTCCATGATGTGCTGCGCCCACGCGAACATGGCCGCGAAGAACGCGATCGTCACGAGCGCAATCTGTGTGAGCACGACCCCCGTCCACGCCCCGGGGTGCGGACCGAAGCGGGCAAAGACATGACTCCCGCCCGCCTCCGACCCGCCGTGACCGCTCGGCCCTTCGCGGACATCGACATGCAGCCACGGCGACCAGGGTTTCCGGTCTTCCCGACGCTGCGCCAGGATCAGGTGGCTCTGGGCCCAGCTCGCGTGCAGCCGCCCGCCCGCCTCGCGGACCGAGGCGCGGATCGCGTCGACCGCGCTCTCCGCGTCCGACGCGAGGTCGATCACGAAGATCGGACGGAACGCCGGGTCGACGGGGCTGTCCATCGGCCACAGCTTATCGGCAGCCCGCCCCATCCTCCCCGCCCTCCACCGGGCCGATTGCTGATTGAGACTGGGTCGCGGGGCGATCATCGCTACCATGAATGGCACGGGATCGCACGGGGGAACCGCCGGCATGTACACGCGCTGGATACTCGCCGCCATCTTCACGGCTGTCGCGATCATCATGATCGTGACCAACATCCTGATGGCCGACGCCGGTCTCAGGCTCGAGACAGCGCGCGATCTGCTCGGCAACCTCGGCTCCGAGATCATCGGCCTCGCGCTGACCGTCGCGATCATCGACTGGCTCATCGAACGCAAGAACCTCAACGAGCAGGTCCAGCAGCAGAGCTGGCAGATGCTCCACGACGTCGATCATGCGTTCTGGGTGTGGCAGGGCGGGCGTCGCGAGTTCCACCTCGACGAGCTCGTCGCGCTGCTCAGCATCGCCGACCCGAAGGACCCGCTCCCTCAGTTCACGGAGGAGTTGTTCATCAACCTGGGCATCCGCTCCTCCGACACGCTCCGCCTCCAGCCGAAGCTCCTCCGCCACGACCGACGCCTGCGCAGCGCCATGAAGTCGCTCTCGGGCCTTGCCCAGATCCGCGAAGCCAAGAACTTCGTCGACGCGAACTACATCATCGACGGCCTCCGAAGCGCTGTCGCCAACCTCGCCGAAGTCACGGGCCAGCACCCCCATGCGGGTGAGTTCGGCGCGGCCCAGGCCTTCCGAGACCCCTCAGTCGACGCCCAGGTGCGTCGGTACAGGGGGTCCCTTCACGAGACAATCACGCGTGATGAGCGGATGTATCCCCCAGCTCCGTTTCAGGCCATCACACAGGACGACGACGCTTCTTCCGCCCGATCTCAGCGTGCTTGAGACGTACCCGCTGATCGAGACCGCCGCCCGCGTCGCTCAGGGTTCGGGCGTCGCGGGAGCGTCCGGCGCCGACGCAGGCGGATCCGGCGCGCGACCGTCCACGACCAAACCGATATAAAGCTCGTGGTCCGCCTCGAGGTCGAAGTGACGCACGACCTCGCAGTCGAACGCCATCTGGCTCTTGGCAATTACAGGCGCCCCCGTCCGGAGCGTCTGCACCGCGATCGCGTCAAACGGGTCATCCTCGCCGCCCGAGTCGTCCTTCGGGAACTTTCGAAGCACGAGACGGTCCGTCTCCGCGACCGCGCACAGCGCGAAACAGCGGCTGTCCCGAATCAGCGGCTCGACGACATGACCCTTCCGCGTCGCAACGCACACGAGCAGAGGCTCGATCGAGCAGAGCTGCGCTGAAAGCACGCGCATCCCCGATCGGGCGCCGTCAAACGCCGCGGTCATCACGAAAGCCTCGGCCCGCAGGTTCTCGAGCGCGTGGCGAACGCTCGCCGCGAGATGCCGCTGCGCGTCCTGCGAGGCCTGCTGGGCGCCGGACTGTGAACCCTGCTCAGGCATGACGGATCGCTCCGGCCGACCCCCGTCGACCGCCTTTCGGGCGTCAGAGTACCAGTGTCGCGCTCGCGGCGCCCCCACCAACGGCGGGGCCGGTGGCGACGATCGCCGCCCACCTTCAGGGAGAGATCCGCAGAGGCGGACCGACCGGTGGAGAAAAGTGGCCCTATTGTGTCAGAAGGTGTTGCTTCGTGGGGCGAAGTGGGAGATAATCCCATTCGTGGGGACGAGCGGCACAAAGACGGTCCAGACACGCCACGCGACGAGCGTGACGACGAACCGCCGCCCGTCCGAACGAATCACCGGGGACGCTTGCCGTGCTTTTTCTGGGACAGGCCGATGCGACCATCGACGCGAAACAGCGTCTGGCCATCCCGTCCAAGTTCAGGAACCAGCACCCCGGAACGGACACCGAGAAGCCCATGTGGGTCGCCGTCCCATGGCCGGACGGGAAGCTCATTCGTCTCTACCCGGCCCCGGCGTTCATGAAGCT
>PAKY01000082.1 GCA_002706885.1 Phycisphaerae bacterium | reverse complement strand
ACGCGGACATGGAATCCCGCTCGATATCCGTGCGCGAAGCACGGTTGAAAACGACACCGATCTGTGTGACGCCGAGCTGCGCGAGACGGCGCTGCGCAGCACGGACGACCCCCGCGTCCTGCCCCCTGGAGACGACCAGGATCGTGCGTTCCGCGTTGACCGCGACCGCCGCGGCCTCCGGACTACCGAGGATAGGACCGGTATCGATCAGCACCGCGTCGAACGACGGACGCACCGCGCGGAGCACCGCGCTCATGTCGCGCGGACCGATCGATCGGAGGCTGACGCTCGCCGAAGCGCCGACCGGAAGAACGTAGAACCCGTGCACGCGCTCGAGATGGAGCCGATCGAACGAGATCTCGCCCGCGATGAGCTCCTGAAGCCCCGGCGCGTCGGTCAGGCCGAACTGCGCCGACATCGCCTGCCCGACGGTGTCCGAGTCGATGACGAGCGTCCGCTGCCCCTGCCTCGCGAGGATCGTCGCGAGCGCCGTGGTGACGGAGGTCTTGCCCTCGCCCGCCGAGCCGCTGGTGATCGCGTAGACCCGCGAGGCCGAAGCGTCCCGGAACGCTTCGGCTTCGAGACGGTTGACGATCTGTCGGAGGTTGGCCTGGACCATGTCGTCCGCGGCCTCGGCCGACGACGTGAGCTCCGGGATGATGCCGAGGAGCTGGAACGCCGACGCGTGACCCGCGACGTGACGGACGGTGCGAAACCGCGGCCAGACCATACCCGGAAGCGCAACGAACCCGACGCCGACACCGAACCCGCCGATCAGCCCCGCTGCCGCGAGCTGCGTGCGCTTGTCCGACACCGGCTCGTCCGCGCGCTCGGCGCGCTGCACGATCTCGGCCCGCCCCACGCGTGTCGCGTCCTGCTCGACTTCCAACGCCTCGAGACGAGCGTTCGTTTCGCCGAGCTGCGCCTCCGCCTCGAGCGCCCGCTGCTTGTAGTCCTCGATCGAAAGCTGCGTCCGACCGAGCGAGAGCACGTCGTTCGCCGTGTCCTTACGCATCTCCTCCAGACGCTCGAGCGTCGCCCGGAGGTCGCCCGCGGTCCGCGCGCTGTCGCCGTACTGCCCCGAGCGCAGGTTGTCGCGGACGCGATCGGCCTCGGTCTCGACCTGTTGCTCGAGGACGCGCAGGTCCTTCGAGGTCCGCTGGATCATGTGGTGGCGCGGACCCAGCGATTCGCTCATCGACGCGAGTCGCAGTCGCATCTGTGTCAGGTTGTCGAACAGTTCCGCGAGCCGAAGGTCGTACTGCCCGAGCTGCTCGACCGTCATCTCCGAGATCGCGTCGTCCGCGGGCGCCTCCGCGCCCTCGCCCTGGGGCGGCGGCGCCGGCTGCTCCGACTGCGCCGCGACCGCGAGGCGGAGCCTCGTCTCGTTGATCTGGTCGTCGATCGTGTTCAGCCGCTTGCGGGCCGCGATGCTCGTGCTCTCCAGGTCGTCCGTGCCGTGCTCGGCCGCCAGACGCAGGACCTCCCGCTTCGCCTCGTCGCGCTCCCGGCGGTACCGCTCCCGAAGACCGCGCAGCTCCTTGAGCGTGGCGGCGTGCTCCTGCGCGGCGCGGTCGATCGCGAGGCGCTCGTACGCGCGGAGGACCGCGTCGGTCGCCGCCCGCGCCGTCTCGGGGTCGCCCGAGCGGACGCCGACGATGATCATCTCCTCGCTCCGCGGAACGGTGACGTTCAACGCGTTCCTGAGCTTGATCACGCCGCTCGGCCCGGACGGCCAGCCAACGGCCTGGAATTCCTCGTCCTCGACCGCCAGGTCGAGCAGACGCTGGCTCTTGATGAAACGGGCCTGCGTGAGCCTGTGCGACTCGTACTCCCGCATCGGTTCGCTCAGCTCTGTCTCGTAGAGCACGGCGGGCCTCGACGGGACGATCCGGATCAGCCCCGTGCTCTGGTACGCGATGCGCTTCGCCGCGTACTGATACCCAAGGAAAGCGAACGCGCAGCCGAGCACCAGGCCCGCTGCGCCCGCCAGCATCCACCGACCCGACAACGCGTCGATGACCATCCGGAACGGATCGAACCCGTGTCCGTGCTCGGCCTGCGGCTGCTGGTGCTCGACCTGGAGCAGTTCGTGGGGTCCGTCCATCACGCCTCGCTCCGTGTGGTAATAGTCCGTGTCACGCCCTCAATCGCGTGGAGGACGTCGTCGACGACCTCCTCACGCTGCGCGGGCTTCATCTCCTCGGGGACCAGGATCTGGATCTGCGCGATCCCCTTCGCGTGGCGGCTCTGTGTCACCTCGAACGAGTTGAGCTGATCCATCGTCACCTGGTACCGCTCCGTGTCGCTCGGCACCACGAAGAAGTTCATCACCGTCATCGCGGCGCTCTCGAGCCCCACGCCACGGCGGAAGCTGTACTCCCGCGCGGGGATCTCGGTGTCGTCGGTCTTCAGGCTGACGTCACGCACGCCGAGCTGCGTCCATCCGTGCGCGGGGTAACAGACGGGCGGGTAGTGCCCGAGCATGTCCCGCGTCACCCCGCAGTGCGAGATCAGGAGGCTGAACTGCGACGAGGCGTCGTTGGGCTTTCGGTACACGCGCTGGAGGATGCGGTTCGGCTTGAGCATCTCGACCGCCGCCTCGCTCACCTCCACGTCGAACCCGAGCCACGGCCCGATTTTGTACGGAACCGAATCGATCGACTCCGCCACCGCCGCCATGTACTCGTCCGACGCCTCGGGCACGTTCGACCACGTCGCGTCGACACGCCACCACGCCAGCGCGATCACCGCCGCCGCCGCCATCGGCGGCGCGAGCGAACGCGGCTTGAAGCTTCTCCGTGTCATCGCGTGGCCCCTGTCCTGACGCCGATCACTTCGAATACACCGGGTACGGCGCCACCGGCACCTCGCACCACCGAAGCAGCCAGAGCACCGCCGAGAGAATCGCTAGCGCCACGAACAACGCTCCCCACCCGCTCAGATCGTGGAACAGATCCGCGGTCTCCCCGTCCGCGTACCCATAGAGAAGGACGGTAGGGATCAGCCGCGTGATGTTCACGATCAGCGCGATCAGCGGGCTGAGCGCCAGGAACGTCAGCCGAACGCTGTTCCGCATCGGAACGCTGAACACGAACGCGAGCGTCACCAGCGCGAGCGCCGAGACCATCCGCATCCCATTGCACGCCTCCGCGACCGCGACCTCGGTCCCGTTGATCGCCAGCGCGTTCCCCGTCCGGACCACGCCGACGCCGAACACGTCCATGCTGAACTCGACCACCCGCGCCGACGCCTCCTGGAGGGGAAGCGCGATGTGCCTCCGAAGCGTTCCGGGCACCGGCAGCAGGAACAGCAGCGCGAGGAACGACGGCTTGAACCGGCTCAGCATCGCCGCGCCAAACACCGAGACGATCGCGCCAACCGCCAGCAGCACCGTCCCGAGATGGCTGAACACGTCCAGGCTGTACACCGGGCCCGCCGCGAGCAGCGCGAGCGCCAGGACGCAGATGCCCGGCCCCACGAAACTCGGCGAGGTCGGCAGCTTGCGAACACGCCCCCGACGGAGCCACGCCAGGAACACCGCCACCGGGATCGCGAGCAGGATGTGACTGTTCTCCGGGTCGTGCAGCGCGATCTCCGCGATCGCCTCCCAGATCGGCCAGCACGCGGCGATCGCGATCGCCACCAGCGCCAGCAGCGTCGCCCACTTATAAAGGTATCTCTGTGTCTGCGGGGCCGTCATGCCGTGCTGCTCCCCCTCACGCGACCACGCGGTTGACGACGACCTCGCCGGCCCGGACGTGCGCAGATGGACCAAGTATCGAGCGGTACACGACCGCCTCTTCATCGACACGGGCGGCGCCCATGATCACTGAGTCCCGCAGACGGGCGGTTCCGTGGACAGTTGCCGCGCGGCTCACAACGCCCGCATCGGCTCGGAGGCCTTCAAGGTCCCGATAGCGCAATTTCGGCCGATGAACCCCCGCGCTCAACAGCAGATCCTCCCTCCGATGGATCTCGCCCGCATGACCGCGGACGGCAAACCTTGCCGCCCCGATCACCGCTCCCAGGTCCGCTGCCCGCTTAAGCCACTGCTCCTTCAGGTCCTGATAACCAACGGCGCCAACGGATCTCGTCAACAGGTCGGCCTCGATCGCGTAAATGCCGAGAAACCCGCCGTCCTGGGCGCACGCGACGGACACGGCCCGCCCGCTCGCGGCGTGCTCGGCGAGGACATCGCCGAGCGGGACCGCGGGTCGCCGTCGACCTTCACAGACGAGCAGCGTGCGCACGTCCCCGGTCAGCTTCGCCGCCGCGTCACGCACCGCGCCCGCCGTGCCGCGATACTCGTCGCTGTCTCGCACGACGTTGACCGTCTCGGGCAGGATCTTCGCAAGCTCGGCGTTCCGCGTCAGGATCGTCAGCGCACGGTCGGTCGCGCCGAGCGCCGCCCGCTTCCACTCCTCGAGCAGCGTCGCGTCCTCGGACGCCGAGAGCATCAGCGTGGGCAGAGCGAGATCGTCCTCCAGCGGGGTGGAGCGCAGACCTCCTGCCAGAAGCAGAACACACGACGACATCGCGTCCGACGCCTCCATCGCGTTCGATTTCCACCCTTCCGGTCGCGGCCGGACCGCGGAACACGGCCTGCCGCGCATACCCGACGGAACCCTAGACGAGTTCGGAAATTCCATCCACAATCTCGGGTATCGGTTCGGCGGCCTCGTGATCCGAGCAAGCCCCGCGCGATTCGCTCACGCTCCGTTCAGCGCCCGCCCCGCCCACCCGTCGCAAGCGATACGGCGACGTGAACGATCACGGCCATCATGAACGCCACCGTGAGGTTGTAGAACGCCCCGAGCGTCGGGCCTGTCGCGAAGAGCTTCCATCCAACCGCGACCACCGCGCCCGTCGCCATCCCCGCGATGCCGCCCGCCCGCGTGCTTCCGCGCCACAGCAGCGCCAGCACGATCTGCGGACCGAACGCCGCTCCGAGAATCGCCCACCCGTACTCGAGCACGTACGTGTAGATCTTCACATCTTCATTCAGCACCAGCAGCCCGGCGCCGACACCGAGCGCCAGCACCGCGGCGCGATTGATCCAGGGACCGACCGCGGGATGGCCGTGCGAAACGATCCGGTCGTACCCGTCCGACGAGACCGCGCTGGCCGCAACGATGAGCTGGCTGTCCGCCGTCGACGCCATCGCCGAGAACACGGCCGCGAGCACGAACGCCGAGAGCACCGCGGGCAGCACGCCGTTCGCCGCGATGATCAGTGCGAGCTCCGCCCGGCCGTCCCCGATCTCGCCCGCCCACTCGACGCCGCCGACCGCCGCCGCCCGCGCCAGCACGCCTGTCGTGATCGCTCCGAGGTAGATCAGGACCGTCCAGGTGAGCTGGATCGCCGATCCGGTCCGCACGACGCTCCTGTCTCGCATCGCCATGAGCCGCACGAGCACGTGCGGCTGGCCCGGGTACCCGAAGTTGATGCCGAGCGCGCCCGAGCCGAGCACGAATCCGAGCAATGCGAGACCACCGCCATCCGCTCCAAACTCCGGAAGGAACGCACCGAGCGAGGGATCCGATTCGACCATCGCCGAGACCGAGGCTCGTTCACCGAGCGTCATCGCGAGCACGATCGGCATCGCCACGAGCGCGACGAGCATCATCGTCGACTGCGCCAGATCCGTCCAGCACGCCGCTCGAAAGCCGCCCGAGATCGTGTACGCGAGCACGATCGCCACGCCGATGCCGACGCCAAGCGTGTACGACGTCCCCGGGAACGCGTAGCTGAAAACCTGCCCCGCCGCGGCCATTTGGGCCGAGACGTACAGGAACATCGCCGAGAGGATCACCAGCACGCTCATGACGCGCAGCACAGGCGCCCGCCCGCCCTCGTGCTCGCCGTAGTGCATCGAGATCAGGTCCGGGACGGTCACCGCCCCGAGCTCGGCCGCTCGATCCCGCATCCGACCAGCCAGCACGAACCAGTTGAACCCGATCCCGATCAGCACGCCGGGAATCAGCCAGTACGCCCGTGCGCCGTCCGTGAACGCATACCCCACGAGCCCCATCGTCACCCACGCCGATGAGCCCGACGCGCCGGACGACAGCGCCGTGAGCAGCGGCCCGAGCGTCCGACGCCCGAGGAAGTAGTCCTCGCTCTCCGCAACCGTGCGCCGCCCCGTGTACAACCCGAGCCCGACGATCGCGAGCGTGTAGACGATGAAAGCGCCGATGAGCATGGGGCGACGAGGATACCCGACCCACACCGACCGCGCTGCGCCGAGATCCGCGCACGAAAAAGCCCCGCTCGCGCGGGGCCTTGGTGAGTCTCAGGCTTGGCCCGCTCGATCAGCGACGACGACGCGTCGCGGCAAAGCCGCCGAGGCCGAGCAGCGCGACGCCCGCGGGCGCCGGGACGAGCGTGACGCTCGCGTTGTCCCACGCGACCGCGATGTCCGAGGCCGTGCCGTCGTTCGCGAAGCTCTGCACCGCGAAGACCGCGTTCAGGCCCGCCGCGTTGGTGGGGGCGTCCGCGGTGATCGAGAAGAGCTGATACTGGTCGGTGAGCTGGCTGGTGATGTCCATGTTCAGGCCGAACTGGTCACCAATGATCGCGCCGCCCGCGTCGAACCACTCGATGCGGAACTCAGCGCCGCCGTTCAGCGCGCTCCCGTTGTTCCGAGCCCAGATGCTGAACGTGTACGTGCCGTCGCCGACGACCCCGTCAACGAACTGCACCTGGCCCGTGAACGCGTTCGCGCCGATGCCGTCGCCCGCGCCGCTGCCCTCGATCGAGGTCTCCAGCGCCGCCGCGCCCGCGAACGGCGTCGCGCCGGTGTTCTGGAACGACTGGAGCACCACGCCCTCCGGCCCACCGAAGAACGCAACCCAGTTGCCCGTGTTCTCCATCGCGTTCACGTCGAAGAGGGTTCCATCCTCAAACCCGGCGTTGCCGAGCAGGTTCCCACCGACGCCGGCCGAAGCCGTTGAAAGCGCTGCCAGCGACGTCAGAACGAATGCGGTACGGATCATCTCTGAACTCCTCCTGAAACGAGGGGGTATAGAAGGTCAACAGGCCCTCCGCCGACACAAACAACGTGCCCACAGAGGGTTCCAACTTGAAGTGTAAACGCGCTCATGACATACGGCACCCCAATCCGGTCAATGAACCGTACCTTTTGCGCCAACGTCCGATTACCTGGCCATCGGGCCACCAACCCCTACCGCCGACCGCTCACGACGCGCAGCCGTCTCGACCCGTCCCGCGGCCACATCGAATCCCCCGTTCACGGTGGCCGTGCCAGACCCTCGCGGTACCTTCGACACAGGTTCAGCCACTCGGCCCGGAAGAGCCTCCGCTGATCCGTCGTCCGACGCGACACAACCGAAGACCCCGAGGAGAGAGAAATGACCAAGAAGTCCTACGGCCTCGCTGTGGCCGCCGCCATCGTTGCGTCCTGCGGGTCGGCCGCGAGCGCCGGACCGACCATCATTCAGAAGTGGATCCAGAACGAAGCCTCGAACATCGACGGCATCCGCGTCTCGCTCGCGACCTACGACACCAACGTCTCCGACGACTTCGAGCTCGTCTCCCTCCGCTTCCCCCGCTCCAACGGCGCCGACAGCGGCTTCGATGAGTACGGCGACGAACTCGTCGCGGGCCTCGTCCACCAGGGCATGACCACCGACACCGACGCGAACTTCCGCTTCGACGTCAAGTTCGCCGGCACCCTCCTCGCGGGCGGCGCCATCAACAGCTCCTCGCAGATCGACTTCGCCTGGGACATCGAGTACATCGTCAACGGCGTCATCACCCACGGCTTCCGCTGGACCAACAACTCGAGCTACGCCGCGGGCTTCTCCCACGCCGCCTCCAACGTCCACGGCGGCGACTGGTACTGCCTCCCCCAGAGCCAGCTCGGCCACGTCGTCCCGCTGCCCCACCCCGCCGCAATGGGCGCCTTCGGCCTCGCCGGCATGGTCGCCACCCGCCGCCGCCGCTAATCACGGATCGTCAACTCGCCATACCGCGCAACGGGCGCCCGACATGGGCGCCCGTTTCTCGTGCGCGGACTTGAAAAGGGTGTTCCGAGTGCTTCGCTTACCCGTTTTCGAGCAGATAAACCCAATCAGGATGCCCGTGCTGCCGCGACAGTTCCGGATCGTCGTCAGCGAACACGTCCGTATCGAAGTCCGCCCCATTGTGCCATCGGCAGTCAGGGTTCCCGGTGTCGAACAGGCCGAACGTTTCCGCGTGCCCGTCCAGGAACCCGTACGCCCCGCGCCCCGCGTGCCACGTCCCGAAGGTCTCATCCGCCTCTGAGATGAGCTGGTTGGTCGCCCGAAGATCCGGGTAGTGGGCCCGCGTCTCGGTGACGATCAGCGTGTGCGACGGGCGACCGATCACAACGTCCGATCGGTCCTCGTCTCTCGCCTCCAGATCGTCGGTCCAGACAACGTGGCCATTCAACGCGTAGTTCGACGCGAGGTCGCCAACGCAGAGCGTGCCGTTGTCCGTCAGACCGAGCTCGCTCTTCGGATCGACGACACGCGCGGGGCAGACCATCGTTTCAGGCGTGACCAACCCCGACTCCAGGAACCCGTGCCGCCACGTTACGTGCTCATCGTCGGAGACCAGCGTTCGATTCGCAGGCAGCCGCCCACCGTGGTCCGCGGTGAACGTGTTCAGCCCCGTCGTCACCGATCGAACGTTCGCGAGGCACGCCACCGTCCGCGCCCGCCCCCGAGCCGCCCCGAGCGCTGGGATCGCGAGCCCAATGAGCAGCCCGATGATCGCAACCACCACCAGCAGCTCGACGACCGTGAAGCCTCGCCGTGCGCTGTCCGTGCCGTTCATCGCTTCGCCCTCCGCCACGACTGCGTCATGAGCATTCCGCCCTCGGACTCGTCAAACCCGGTCGGCCAGGTGTTCAGAACGTCCGGCTCGCCGACATGATGCGCCACGCTCCACGCGTCCTTGCCGACGTCCGCGTCACGCCTGAACAGCATGCGCACCCGCCGCCCGACGTACATCGGGTCCTGGCTCTCCACACAGATCGTCTGCACGCGGGCGTGCTCGCCGCTGTCGATCCAATCGAGGATCCGGAACCGATCCTTCATGCCGTCCTCCCGCGTGATCTCGAACGCCTCCTTGTCCAGCCGCGCGGTCCAGAGCGGCAACGCATGCCACACGCCCGCCATCGATCTCCATCCGTCTCCCCCGTTCGCCTGCTCCGTGAGCGGGCGCGTCCACGCGTGCCGAACGTTGTGCTCGACGTTGCCGACCATCGCGCGGAGCCGCATCTCCAAGCCGTGCGCGACCGGCTCGAACGTCACCGAGACCGCCGTGCCCACCGGTGGGGCGGACACGCCCTCCGGAAGGTTGACCTCGACCAGTTCGCCCTCCACCTGAATCACTCCGTCACGCTCGCTGACTGGCCGGACCGCGAATCGCATGAAGTGCCCGCCGCCACTGACGCCGCCCGCTCCCCGCACGTCGACCCGCATCCCGCGTTCGCTCACCGTGAGCGAACTGTCCGACGCGCCATCGATCAACATGCTCGTGATCGCAAGCTCCGGCGTCTTCTTCGACGGCGCCGCAGTCGATCCCGCGACCCTCAGCGCTGTCGCCGCGCCGCCGCCGCCCGCCGCCGCTCCGTTCAGACCGACCGCCGCGATAAGCACGCCTCCCCCGACCACCGCGGCGAGCGTCGCCGCGATCGCGACCGACTTCGTCGCCGACACCCTCGCGACCCGTCCCGAGACCCCGACCCCCGCCAGCCCGATCTTGACGAGCGACGCCGAGCCCGAACCCGCCATCCCAACGCCACCGAACGACCCGATCATCACACCGAGCGCCGCGAGCGACGAAGCCGACACCCCCGCGGCCGTAAGCCGACCGCGCAGGCGACCGAGCGCCCGATCGATCCGCCGGCTCATCGTCCCGTCAGAAACCCCCGCCTGAGTAGCCAATTCGCCCTGCGGACGCCCGAGGAAGAACCGCGCGATGATCAGCTCCCGGTCATCCTCGCACAACAACTCGAGCGCCGCGTCCAACTCGGCCTCGACCTCACGCCACGCCGCCAGCCGCGATCCGTCGTCATCGTCCGATGCCGCTGCGTCGCACGCCGCGCCGACCTCCGCCCGCGAGGTTGCCGACCGTCGACGCAAGAGATCCATCGAACTCCGAAGCGCGCACGAATGAAGCCACGCCCCGACGTTCGATCGGATCTCCCCCGCGTGCCGAGCAAGCTTCAGGAACGTCTCCTGCGTCGCGTCGTCCGCGTCGCTCTCGTTCCGAAGCGCCCGCCGACACGTCGCGAGCACCATCGATTCATACCGCCGAACAACGTCGCCGAACGCCGCGGGATCACCCGACCCGGCGTACACACGAAGAGCGTCCAGATCGTTCAGCACTGCTTCGGCGCGATGGACCGTCATGGCAGAAGCCTCCTCGCCCATCAGACGGATCACGCCTCCGCCGATTGCGCGCCGAACTCGCAATCAGGTCCATTTTCTCAGATCCCCCCGCCGACCGCTACCAAACCTCCACACGCACAACGGGCGCCCCGAAGGACGCCCGCTGCCTCTTTCATCGTTCAATGTCGACGCCACGGTCAAGCGCTGGAGGCAACGAACCATTATCGACCATCCCGATGGCCGGTCCCCGGTCCCCGGTCCCCTCTCACACCGCCTCAACCACCATCGCCACCGAATTCCCGCCGCCCAGGCACAGCGCGGCAACGCCCCGCTTCCCGCCCGTCCGCCGGAGCTGATGGATCAGTGTCGTCAGCACGCGCGCCCCGCTCGCGCCGATCGGGTGCCCGAGGGCGATCCCGCCGCCGCAGACGTTGAGCTTCTCCTCCGGGATCGTCACGCCTTCCGAGGCGAGGCCCTTCACGTTGCACAGGAGCTGCGCCGCGAACGCCTCGTTGATCTCGAACAGGTCGATGTCGTCCGCCTTCAGGCCCGCCTTCTTCAGCACGCCCGCCACGCCCTTGATCGGCGCCGCGAAGATGTCCTTCGGCGCGATCCCGCTCGTGTGGTACGCGACGATCTTCGCCATCGGCGCGACGCCAAGCTCCTCGGCCTTCGAAGCGCTCAGCACCGCGACCGCCGCCGCCCCGTCCGAGATCTGGCTCGCGTTTCCCGCCGTGACGGTGCCGTCCTTGCCGAACGCCGGACGCAGCTTCCCGAGCGCGTCCGCCGTCGAGCCCGCCCGCACGCCCTCGTCCGCGCTCACGCCGCCCTCGGGCCCCGGGACCTTGCGGTTCCCGACCTGTTCGCCCGTCAGCGCCACGATCTCGTCCTTGAACCATCCCTCGCTCGTCGCCTTCTCGGCGCGGTTGTGCGACTGCGCGCCGAACCGGTCCTGCTCCTCGCGCGAGATGCCGAACTCGCTCGCGATGTGGTCCGCCGCGTTGCCCATCGCCCAGCACTCGAACGCGCACCGCAGCCCGTCGTACTGCATGTGGTCCTCGAACGTCTGCGGCCCGAACTTCGCCCCCATCCGGATCGTCGAGAAGTGCGGCGCCGCCGTCATGTTCTCCATGCCGCCCGCGATCACGCACGCGTTGTCGCCCGCCTTGATCGACTGCGCCGCGAGCATCACCGCCTGAAGCCCCGACCCGCACACCTTGTTCACCGTGTTCGCGCTCAGCGTCTCGGGCAGCCCCGCCCCAAGCCCCGCCTGCCGAGCCGGGTTCTGCCCCAGCCCCGCCTGAAGCACGCACCCCATGATGCACTCGTCAACGTGCCCCTTGAGCGCGGGCGCCTCCTCCAGCACCGCCGAGATTGCATAGCTCCCGAGCTTCGTGGCGGGCGTGCTCGCCAGACCACCAAAGAACTTGCCGATGGGCGTGCGCTTGGCGGCGACGATGACGGGCTGCTGCGACTGCTCAGGCATGGGCGTGCTCCAAAGGAAGGGTTGAGACGCGATCAAGACTCTGGGCTACCACAGCCCGCACGGACGACATGATACCCGCCCACCCCACGCCCCCCAGAAAACCCAGGCATCCAAATGCCTGGGCTCGAAACCCGTCTGCCGCGAGACAAGACCATCAACCCGCTCCCCGCTCGCCACCGACGAGTCAGCGAACCACCGGCCAACTGCGCCGCACGCTTATCGATGTGTCCCATATCAAGATCAAGGCCGCGCGCGTGTGACGACATCGCCGACGTCATCGCCTTCCTCCAACTCTTCGGCGCAGGCTGTCCCTGAGACCAATAGCCCCTTCGAGCTGTCGCTCACGGAAACTTGCCCCTATCTCGCCCGCTGTGCGCAACATCGCTGACATGCGCGCGATTCTGAAACAAACCGCTCGACGCCGCCGTAGACCACATTCATACTGCGTTCGACAGTCGGCTCAGCCGGCGAAGAAGGAGCGTGCGATGAACGGGATCAACAGAGCCGCAGTCGTCTCGGCGCACTGTTCGGCGCCACGAGAACCCAGCCTCGAGGGTGAGCATCGCCACGCGCATCGATGTCGGCGCGACAGCCGACGAACGACCGTCCGATGTCGCCGATGAGATCGCTTTCTTGCAGCCTCGTGGCGCCAAGTACTCGGCTTATCGCCTGATTGACACCCGAATGAAGAAGTCCTGAACCGACGGGAGAGCGGCAGCGTTGTACCATCCGATCGTGGCTGATATCACTCCACCGACCGCCGCGCCAATGAAGTTCGCCGCGCCGGTCCAGGCGTCCATCGATTCCGCGCTCGACACCGTCGCGCAGCTCCCCGACTGGGCCGCCGCGGTGATCTACCTCGCCGTCCCGCTGCTCGGCGCCCTGCTCGTCCACCGCGTGATCCTCGCGCTCATGCGCAAGGCCTCCAGCAACGAGAAGCGAAGCTACACGCGCAAGCTTGTGAAGCGCACCGCCCCGCCCGGCCGATTCCTCGCGGCGCTCATCGGTCTCGCGATCGGCATGGAACTGCTCGTCCAGCGCGGCCTCGTCGGCGGGGCGATGCTCAACGTGTGGCCGCAGGTCTTCGCGGTCCTCCTCACCCTCGCGATCACCTGGCTCGTGCTCGCGATGATCAGCGGCATCGACGACATCATCCTGTCCAAGTACCGCGTGGACGTCCGCGACAACCTCCGTGCTCGCCGCATGCACACCCAGGTGCGGGTGCTCTCGCGGACGATCATGTTCATCGTCGGCGTCATCGGCGTCGCGATTGCGCTGCTCCAGTTCGACGGCGTCGAGGAGATCGGCGCCAGCCTCCTCGCCTCGGCCGGCATCCTCGGCATCGCGGTCGGCTTCGCGGCCCGCCCCGTCCTCGGCAACCTGATCGCGGGCATCCAGATCGCGCTGACCCAGCCGATCCGCCTCGACGACGCCGTCGTCATCGAGGGCGAGTGGGGGTGGATCGAGGAGATCACGTCGACCTACGTCGTCGTCCGCATCTGGGACCAGCGCCGTCTCATCGTGCCGTTCAGCAAGATCATCGAGGAACCGTTCCAGAACTGGACGCGCACCAGCGCGGACATCCTCGGCGCCGTCGTCCTTTACGTCGACTACGCCTGTCCCGTGCAGGCCCTTCGCGAGGAGCTCGATCGCATCCTCGACGGGCACCCGAAGTGGGACGGACGCGCCAAGGTGCTCCAGGTGATCGAGACCACGGAGAAGACGATGGTCCTCCGCGCGCTCGTCACCGCGGGCGACTCGCCCACCGCGTGGGAGCTTCGCTGCGACGTGCGCGAGCGGCTGTTGAACTTCCTCCAGCGCGAGCACCCCTACGCCCTCCCCCGCGAGCGCGAGGTGCAGTTTCACGAGGACCAGTGGCCCACGCGTGCGATCCCGCCGAAGCCGCGGGACGCGAAGGACATGGACGAGAGCGAACTCGAGGACCCGACGCTCCGAGGAGAGGGCGGCGCGCCGCCGCCTCCGCCGCCCGAGCCGCCGCTCGACGGCCCGCCCGACGGGGACGAGGTGGCGGCTGAGGACGAGCGGTCTTGATCCGGCGCGTCTACCTCTGGATTGAGCTGTTCCTGGTGTTCTTCGCCGTTCCTGGGCTCTTCGCGCTGATTGTCGACCCGCTCGACCGGGCGGACGGGGCGTTCGCAGCACTTGGCCTCGGGGCCATCAACGCGATGGAGCGGCCGACGGCGTTGCTCATGCCGGCGTTGATCCTGTTCTGCCTCGCGACGCTCGCGTGGCTGCTGCTCGATCGGTCGTTCGACAACCGGCGGCTGTGGGGGTGGGCGGCGACGAAGCGCGAGGCGCCGCGGATGGGGCTGACGGCGTGCGGACTGATGGTGTTTCTGACACTCTTCGCGACGCTCCTCAACCCGTGGACAGACGTGCTGACGGTCACGGCTCCGGACGGGTCGAGCGGCACCGCGTTGTTCCGGTTGCCGCGCGAGGCGCCCGTGCTCGTGCCGCTGATCCTGGTCTTCTACCCGATCTTCAGTTGCTACCTGCAAGAGATCGCGTACCGCGCGTTCTTCTTTCACCGCTACGCGCGGATCCTGCCGTGGCGGTGGGGCATGATCGGCGTCAACGCCGTGGCGTTCATGTGGCTGCACATCGTGTTCTGGCACTGGATGGCGCTCGCGCTGACGCTCCCGGCGGGCGTGCTTTTCGCGTGGACCTATGACCGCACACGCTCCACACTCGCGGTGACCCTCGAGCACGGGCTGCTCGGGTGGTGGGCGTTCGTGGTGGGGCTGGGGTGGTTCGTGTTTACGGGGTCGATCGGGGCGTCTTGATTTGGTCGCTTCGGCGGGCGGGGGTACGGAGGGGTGGGTCTTGGTTCTGGTAGCATGTGATCATGGAGGAGACGCGGAGCGTCTCCTCCATGGCGCCCGGGCGTCTTTCTCCGGCCGCGTGGTCTCCGTGTGCTTCGTGGCCGATGACTCACGAGCCGCCGAGTTGGCTGAGGAGGACGCCTGCGGCGACGGCGGAGCCGATGACGCCTGCGACGTTGGGGCCCATGGCGTGCATGAGGAGGTAGTTCTGGGGGTCTTCCTGTTGGCCGAGCTTGTGGACGACGCGGGCGGCCATGGGGACGGCGGAGACGCCCGCGGCGCCGATCATGGGGTTGATGGGGTCGCCGCCGGTGCGCTTGGCGATCGCGTTCATGAGTCTGCCGAAGAGGACGCCGGTCGCGGTCGCGATGCCGAAGGCGCAGATGCCGAGGATGAAGACGCCGATGGTCTGGAGGGTGAGGAAGCTCGAGGCGCTGGTCTTGGCGCCGACGGTGACGCCGAGGAGGATCGTGACGATGTCGATGAAGGTCGTCTGAGCGGTCTTGGCGAGGCGGTCGGTGACGAGGCTCTCGCGCAGGAGGTTGCCGAGGAAGAGCATGCCGAGGAGGGGGAGGCCGCCCGGGGCGATGAAGGCGGTCAGGAGGAAGCCGACGATGGGGAAGAGCACGCGGGGGAGCTTGCCCGCGGGCTTCTTGTCGGGCATCCGGATGACGCGCTCTGACTTGGTGGTGAGCAGCTTGATGATGGGCGGCTGGATGATCGGGACCATCGCCATGTAGCTGTAGGCGGCGAGGGCGACGGCGCCGAGGAGCTCGGGGGCGAGGCGGGTGCAGGTGAAGATGGCGGTGGGGCCGTCGGCGCCGCCGATGATGCCGATCGACGCGGCCTGGTTGATGTCGAAGCCGAGGAAGAGGGCGCCGAGGAGGGAGGCAAAGATGCCGAACTGCGCGGCGGCGCCGAGGAGGATGGTCTTCGGGTTGCTGAGCATCGGGCCGAAGTCGGTCAGGGCGCCGATGCCGAGGAAGATCAGCGGCGGGTAGAAACCTGCGAGCCCGACGCCCGCGAAGAGCCACCAGAAGATCGAGGCGTTGTGGACGTCCTGCTGCTTGATGGACCAGAGCTCGGGGTAGCGTCCGGAGTCGTTGACCTCGGCCACGACCACGTGACGACCGCCCACCGCCGGGTAGATGCCGTGCGCCTCAGGCCGAACGCGGGGCGACAGCATCTGGTGGGTATTCACCATGAATGCTTCGCCGGCTTCTACTTTCGCGCGTCCCCAGGAAGGCGGATTGATGGCTTCAAAAGTATCGACGGTCACGTGGGCAGAGGCATCGACGATGGAACGCAACGCCTGCTCCGTGTTGATCTCTCGTCCCTCTGCGAGTTGCAGAGTCGCATTATCCGGAACACCATGAGCTTGCAAGCCAGTGAAGTCGTAGTACGTGAGATCCGCCTCGCTCACTGGCCCGTCGTGCACGCCGAGCGGCAGGTCCGCGGCATTGTACGGCACGTTGCCGATGAGGATCCCGAATCCGATCGGCACGAGCAGCAGCGGCTCGAAGCCCTTCTTGATGGCGAGGAAGATGAACAGCAGACCGATGGCGATCATGACGCCGTTCGTCCAGTGGAACTGGCCGAAGCCGGTGGAGTCGAGGTAGCGGAGGAGGGCGTCGAGGACTTGCATGGTGGGGGTTCCGTGGTGGGGACGGCAGCCGGCACTCGGCATCCGGCATCCGGCGGAAGGCATCAGGGATCAGCGATCGGGCATCAGGCGGGACGAAGCAGCGCCGTTGGTCGGGTCGTTGCTTGCGGATGCCTGCTGCCTGGTCCCTGATGCCTCTGCTTCGCTCAGCCGATCTTTGCGAGGACTTGGCCGGCTTTGACGGCGTCGCCCGGGGCGACGCAGACTTCCTTGATCGTGCCGGCGAGGGGGGAGGCGACGTTGGATTCCATCTTCATCGCCTCGAGGACGAGGAGCGTGTCGTTGACCTGGACGGTCTGACCCGGCTCGATGGCGATGCTCATGACGTTGCCGGCGATGGGGCTGCGGACGTCGCCCGGATCACCCGGGCCGGACGGCGCCGCTGGCTTGGGCGGTGGAGCGGCGGCGGGGGATGGCGCCGCGGTGGGCCTGGGCGAGGGCGATGTGGGGATGGGCGCGGCGGCGCTTTGATCGAGGACTTCGACTTCGACCTCGTAGCTCTTGCCTTCGACGGTGACGCGTAGCTTCATGGTGGTTCTCTTTGGGGGGGGGCAGGCGTCGGCTCGGAGAGCCGACCTACCCGAGGATGCAGGCGTCGGCTTGGAGTGCCGACCTACCCGGAGGGGTTACTGTCTTCTTCCGGTGGGGGTGTGGGAACCCATGACGGTGGCGCGGCCGCCGGCGATCCAATCACGGGCGGAGCTGTGGCCGAGGAACATGACGCGGCTGATGCGAGCGGGCTGTCGGACGGTCGCCGCGACGGCGGCGGCGATGACGACGAGGTGTTCACGCGGGATGCGTTCGGTGGGAGCGGCCCGGGGCGTCGGCGATGGCTCGGGCGACGCCTTGGCCTTTGGCTCGCGGTTCATGAGCATCACGATGGCCGCGATGATGACGAGGGCGACGAAGACGACGCCCATGCCGACGATCATGAGCACGATGCCCTGACCGACGGGTGAAGGCGGCGCGGCGGCGGCGATGGAGAGGTGGGCGTTGGTCATAGCGGCATGAGCCCGTGCTTCTTGGCGGGGCGGACGTCCCGCTTGCTGTGGTGGATCTCGAGCGCGGTGGCGATGTAGCGGCGTGTGTCGCCCGGGTCGATGATGTCGTCGACCATGCGTCGGCCCGCGGCGACGTAGGGCGTGCTGAAGGTTTCGCGGTAGAGCTTGGTGAGCTCGGCGCGCTTGGCGTCGGGGTCGTCCGCTTCGAGGATTTCCTTGCGGAAGATGACCTCGACCGCGCCCTCGGCGCCCATGACGGCGATCTCCGCGCTGGGCCAGGCGGCGACGGCGTCGGCGCCGAGGTCCTTGCTGGCCATCGCGACGTAGGCGCCGCCGTAGGCCTTGCGGAGGATGACGGTGATCTTGGGGACGGTGGCGGCGGAGTAGGTGAAGAGGAGCTTGGCGCCGTGGCGGATGATGCCGCCGTATTCCTGTTCGACGCCCGGCATGAAGCCCGGGACGTCGACGAGGGTCACTATGGGGATGTTGAAGGCGTTGCAGAAGCGGATGAAGCGGGACGCCTTGTCGGAGGAGTCGATGTCGAGGACGCCCGCGCGGTGGGCGGGGTTGTTCGCGACGACGCCGACGGTTCGGCCCATGACGCGGGCGAAGCCGATGGAGATGGTGGGGGCCCAGTCGGTCTGGATCTCGAGGTAGTCGGCGTTGTCGACGACGCGGCGGATGACGTCGCGGACGTCGTAGCCCTGCTTGGCGTTGTCGGGGACGATCGAGGCGAGCTCGGGGTCGTGCTCGACGTGGGGGTCGGCGTCGAGGGGCGGGGCGTCCTCGGTGTTGTTCTGCGGGAGGAAGCTGAGGAGCTTGCGGCAGATGCGGGCGGCGTCGTTGTCGTCATCGGCGACGAAGTGGACGACGCCCGAGTAGTGCATGTGCGCTTCGGGGCCGCCGAGCTGGTCGGCGGTGACCTCCTCGCCCGTGACCTTCTTGATGACGCCCGGGCCCGTGATGAACATCTGGGCGTGGCGGGTCTGGATAATGAAGTCGGTAAGCGCGGGGCTGTAGGCGGCGCCGCCCGCGCAGGGGCCGCAGATGAGGGAGATCTGGGGGACGACGCCCGAGAGGAGGGTGTTGTGATAGAAGACGCGGCCGTAGCCGGCGAGGGAGTCGATGCCTTCCTGGATGCGGGCGCCGCCCGAGTCGTTGATGAAGACGAAGGGGCTGCCGGTGCTCAGGCTGGCGTGCATCATCTCGACGATCTTGTCGCAATGGACCTCGCCCGCGGCGCCGCCCGCGACGGTGAAGTCCTGGCTGGCGAGATGGATGAGGCGTCCGTCGACGACGCCCGCGCCGGTGACAACGCCGTCGGCGGGGAGCTGCTTGCCCTCCATGCCGAAGTGCGTGCAGCGGTGGGTCGCGAAGGCGTAGCGCTCGTGGAACGAGCCTTCATCGATGAGGGCGCCGATGCGCTCGCGGGCGGTGAGCTTGCCGGCGGCGTGCTGTTTGTCGAGGCGCTTCTGTCCGCCGCCGAGGGCGTTCTCGGCCTTCTTTCGGCGGAGTTCTTCGACGCGCTGCGCCATCGTGATCTCGCCGTTGGGCGTCGTGACTTCGGGCATGGAAGGTTCCTTTGGTTCGCCGGTCCGTGCGGGCGGGGTGGTCAGTGCGCGGGTTCGCAGAGTTCGGTGAGCACGCCCATGCTCGCCTTGGGGTGGAGGAAGCCGATCTTCGCCCCGTGGGCGCCGGCGCGGGGTGTTTCGTCGATGAGTCGGACGTTTCCCGACTTGAGCTCGGCGAGGCGGGAGGCGATGTCGTCGACGGTGTAGGCGACGTGGTGGAGGCCTTCGCCCTTCTTCTCGATGAACTTGGCGATGGGAGAGTCGTCGCGCATGGGCTCGAGCAGCTCGAGGCGCACGGGGGCGCCTTCGGGGCCGAGGCGGTAGAAGGCGACGCGAACGCCCTGCTCGGTGACTTCCTCCTCTCCTTCGAAGACGGCGCCGAGCGTGGTCTCGTAGAACGCGCGCTGGTCGGCCAGCGAGCGGACGGCGATGCCGATGTGGTTGACGCCCTTGGCCCTGATCATGCCCAGTCCCCTTCCGTCGATGTCTCTGTGGATCAGCGTTTGTGTGATGAGTCGTCCGGCCTCCGCGGTGGTGATCGCGCCGTCGCGCACGAGCTGTTCGCAGGCGGCGCGGATGCGGGCGGTCTCGGGGTCGCTTCGGACGAGCGAGGCGAGTCGGTCGCGGACGATCTGGTCGATCCACTTCGTCGCCTGCGCGAGGCGGCGTTCGCGGAGCTGTCCCGATGAGCGGAGCGACTGGATCCGCTCGGCGACGTTTGTCCAGATGTCGCGAACGCCTGCGCCGGTGCGGGCGCTGCAGGTGAGGACTGGTGGGATCCAGTCGTCGTTGCGCTTGGTGATGAAGCGCATGGTGGCGGCGAGTTCGCCCGCGGCCTGCTTTGCGCGCGTTTCGCCGTCGCCGTCGACCTTGTTGATGGCGATGAGGTCGACGGTCTCGATGAGGCCGCGCTTGATGCCCTGGAGCTCGTCGCCTGCGCCGCCGATCAGGATGGCGAGGAAGAAATCGGTCATGGCGGCGACGGTGGTCTCGCTCTGGCCGACGCCGACGGTTTCGACGATGACGACGTCGAAGCCCGCGGCCTCGCAGAGGAGCATGCTCTCGCGGGTCTTGCGGGCGACGCCGCCGAGTTCGCCCGCGGCGGGGGACGGCCTGACGAAGGCGGTGGGGGCGGGGCTCAGGCGGGTCATGCGGGTCTTGTCGCCGAGGATCGAGCCGCCGCTGACGTCGCTCGAGGGGTCGACGGCGAGGACGGCGACGCGGTGGCCGTCGTCGAGGAGCATGGCGCCGAGGCGTTCGATGAAGGTGCTCTTTCCGGCGCCGGGTAGGCCCGTGACGCCGACGCGCATCGATCCCCCGGTATGGGTGTCGAGCAGTTCGAGGAGCTGCTCGGCTTCGCGCTGGTGCTCGGGGCGGGTGCTCTCGATGAGGGTGATCCCCCGTCCGAGGGCTGAGCGGTCGGCGGCGAGAATTGCTTGAGCAAGTTCTCGGGGGCGGGTTGCAACCGCGTTCGTGTTCTGATAGAGTCCAGATGTTTGGGTCACATCAGGACTCTCGTGAGGGAAGAAGGAGCGACGGCATGACGGACACGATGACGATGACGAAGAGCACGTACGAGGTGGGCAAGCGGCTTGTGGAGCTGTGTCAGGCGGGGAAGAACCGGGAGGCGATCGAGGAGCTGTACGCGGACACCGTTGATGTGCGCGAGGCGATGGAGATGCCGAAGGAGGCGGTGGAGGCGATGGGCGCCCCGTACAAGCCGAACGGTCCGCAGTCGAAGGAGGTCTTGCTGAAGGGATCGGACTGGTTCTTCGAGAACAACGAGATCCACGGGGGCGAGATCGACGGGCCCTACCCGCTCGGCGACAAGTTCATCTGCTTCATGAGCATCGACATCACGCCGAAGGGCGGACCGATGGGCGGCCAGCGGATGGAGATGAAGGAAGCTTGCCAGTACCAGGTCAAGGACGGCAAGATCGTGGCTTCGCACTTCTGCTATCCCCCGATGGATTGCGGCTGATCGGTGGCGCGCTGGTTGTCGGTGGTCGCGCCGAGGCGGCGGTCGAGTTCGTCGAGGAGCTTGGCGGCGCTGGCGCTGACGACGGTTCCAGGTCCGAAGACGGCTGAGACGCCCGCGGCGTAGAGCTCGTCGTAGTCCTGGGGGGGGATGACCCCTCCCAGGACGATCATGATGTCGCCCCGTCCGAGGTTCTCGAGCGCTGCTTTGAGGGCGGGGGCGAGGGTTCGGTGGCCCGCGGCGAGGGTGCTGACGCCGACGATGTGGACGTCGTTCTCGATGGCCTGTCGCGCGGTCTCCTCGGGCGTTTGGAAGAGGGGGCCGATGTCGACGTCGAAGCCGAGGTCGCTGAAGGCGGAGGCGACGACCTTCTGGCCGCGGTCGTGGCCGTCCTGGCCCATCTTGGCGATGAGGATGCGGGGGCGTCGGCCTTCGCGGACTTCGAATTCGCTGACGCGCTTGCGGATGGTCGCGACTTCGTCTTCGCGGCCTGAGAGTTCCTTGGCGTAGACGCCGGTCACGCTTCGTACCTCCGCCTGGTGGCGCCCGAAGGCGTTCTCCATTGCCTGGGACATTTCGCCGACGGTCGCGCGGGCTCGCGCGGCGTTGACGCACAGTTCCATGAGGTTGCCTTCGACCGACGAGGCGGCGCTGGCGAGGGCGTCGATCGCGGTCTGCCACTTCGCGGCGTCGCGTTCGGCGCGGAGCTTCCTGAGACGCGCGACCTGCTGCTCGCGGACGGCGGTGTTGTCGACGTGGAGGACGTCGACGTCGTCTTCCTTGTCGAGGCGGTATTTGTTGACGCCGACGACGGTCTGGCGGCCGGCGTCGATTCGGGCCTGCGTGCGGGCGCTGGCTTCTTCGATGCGCATCTTGGGGACGCCCGCTTCGATGGCGCGTGCCATGCCGCCGAGGGATTCGATCTCGCGGATGTGAGCGCAAGCGCGTTCGGCGAGGTCGTGGGTGAGGCGTTCGACGCAGTAGCTGCCGCCCCAGGGGTCGACGACCTTGCAGGTGTCGGTTTCCTGCTGGAGGAAGAGCTGGGTGTTGCGGGCGATGCGGGCGGAGAAGTCGGTGGGGAGGGCGAGGGCCTCGTCGAGGGCGTTGGTGTGGAGGCTCTGGGTGTGGCCCTGGGTCGCGGCCATCGCCTCGATGCAGGTGCGGACGACGTTGTTGTAGACGTCCTGGGCGGTGAGGCTCCATCCGGAGGTCTGGGAGTGCGTCCGGAGGCTCATGCTCTTGGGGTTCTTGGGGTCGAACCGCTTGACGATCGAGGCCCAGAGGAGGCGGGCGGCGCGGAGCTTGGCGACCTCCATGAAGAAGTTCATGCCGATCGCCCAGAAGAAGCTGATGCGCGGGGCGAAGGCGTCGACGTCGAGGCCGGCGGCGAGGCCCGAGCGGAGGTACTCGATGCCGTCGCAGAGGGTGTAGGCGAGTTCGAGGTCGGCGGTGGCGCCTGCCTCTTGCATGTGGTAGCCGGAGATCGAGATGGAGTTGAAGCGCGGCATGTTGGCGCTGGTGTAGGCGAAGATGTCGCGGATGATGCGGAGGCTCGGGGCGGGGGGGTAGATGTAGGTGTTGCGGACCATGAACTCCTTGAGGATGTCGTTCTGGATGGTGCCGCTGAGCTGCGCGGGGGCGACGCCCTGTTCCTCGGCGGCGACGACGTAGAGGGCCATGACGGGGAGGACGGCGCCGTTCATGGTCATGGACACGCTCATCTTGTCGAGCGGGATGCCGTCGAAGAGGATGCGCATGTCCTCGATCGAGTCGACGGCGACGCCCGCCATGCCGACGTCGGCCTCGACGCGCCGGTGGTCGCTGTCGTAGCCGCGGTGGGTGGCGAGGTCGAAGGCGATCGAAAGGCCGCGCTGGCCCGCGGCGAGGTTGCGCTTGTAGAAGGCGTTGGAGTCTTCGGCGGTGCTGAAGCCGGCGTACTGGCGCACGGTCCAGGGGCGCATGACGTACATGGTGCTGTACGGGCCGCGTACGAAGGGCGCGAAGCCCGGCATGCCCCCGAGGTGGCGCGCGGGCCCGAGGTCTCTCGGGTCGTATTCGGGCCGCACGCGGATCGCCTCGGGCGTCGTGAAGGCCAGGTCGTCGACCGGGCGACCGACGCGTTGGGCGACGTGGCGCTCCCATGCGTCGTGGTCGACGGTGGACGCGTCTGGATCGTCGAGGGGGAGGTCGGCGAAGCTCGGGATCGGGTTGGTCACAGCACGCCCTCCTCGGTCAGCAGTTCGCGGAGGATGGTCACCGCGTCGCATTTCACGTAGATGAACCGGTCGACGCCCGCGCCGCGCCATGCCTGCTCGTTGGCGGCGGGGCGGCCCGCGAGGATCACTGTCCGAGCGCCCGCGGCGTGGAGCTTCGGGGCGAGATCGGTGACGACGTTCTCGTACTTCTCGTCGGTGGAACAGATCACGGCGATCGAAGCGCCGCTCGCGGCGAACGCCGAGGCGGCGGCGGTCGGATCGCTGAATCCGCTGTTCGTGATCATGCTGAGCCCGCCCGCTTCGAGGAGGCTTGTCGCGAAGCCCGCGCGGGCGTTGAACTCGGCGGGCGTTCCGATGTTCGCGAGGAAGACGGCGGGGCGGTAGCCGGCGGACTTCTCGAAGGCATCGGTCGCGTCGCGGAGTTCTTCGAAGGGCGCGGCGTAGGGGTGGGGGGCGATGACGGCGTCGAGCGTGGTTGGCTCGCCCGTACCGAGTGAACGGGCGAGCTGTCCGATTGAGGCGCCTGCGGCCGCGGCGTCGGCGACGGCGGCCGCGCGAGCGGCGCCCTTGGCGTTCGAGACGGCTTCGAGCGCGGACGACGCGTCGGTGGAGGCTCGATGGGCGGCGAGTCGCTGGCGGGCGGCGCCGAGGACTTCGAGGTGGCTCGGGCGTGGGCGTTCGACGCTCGACTCGCGCGGGTTGGGGAACTCGCTGACGCCGAGGATCGCGTCGCGTCGGGTCGCGATGTTCGCCTGTCGCGGGGCGAAGGCGCTGTCGATCTTTTCGGCGATCCAGCCGCTCTGGAGCGCGGCGGCCATGCCGCCGTTCCGTTCGATCTGCTGGAAGATCGCCCACGCTTCTTTCGCGAGGTCGTCGGTGAGACGCTCGATGAACCAGCTTCCGCCGGAGGGATCGGCGACGTTGTGAACGTGCGATTCCTCTTGGAGGATTACCTGCGTGTTTCGGGCGATGCGTCGGGCGTGCGGCGAGGGCGGTCCGAGCGGATCGTCGAACGGTGTCGACGTAATGGTGTCGGCGCCCGCGACGCCCGCGGCGAAGCAGCACGTCGTGTTGCGGAGGAGGTTGACCCACGGGTCGCGGTGCGTGAGGACGCGTTTGCTCGGGCGGGCGTGGATGGTCATGCTGCGGGCGTCTTCGTCGACGGCGCACGCGCTCGCGACGCGGTTCCAGAGGCGGCGCGCGGCGCGGAGCTTGGCGATCGCGAGGAACTGGTTGCAGCCGACGGCGAAGCTGAAGAGCAGTTGCTTTGCGGCGTCGCTCGCGTCCATGCCGCGCGTGGTCATCGCCCGCATGTATTCGACGGCTGTCGCCATGCTGAAGGCGAGGTCCTGCGAAGCGGTGGCGCCGGCGTGGTGGTACGGCGCACTGCCGACGCGGACGGTGGTCGCGTGCGGGTAGGACGAGCCGACCCGCGACGCGAGGTCGGTGAGCTGATCGAACGCGGCGTTGAGCGGCATCGGGAGCTTGGCGTCGCGGGCGAGGACGGCGAGGGGATCGGCGTTGAACGCTGCACGCGCCTGACTGGCGTCAACGCCTCGCTTGTCCCAGAGCGCCATGACGAGCCCCGCGGCGGGGAGGAAGGCGGCTCCGGCTTCGAGGGCGACGGTGATCATCTCGAGATGCACGTCGCGGAAGGCGTCGTCGAGGTCTGCGACGGTGGCGATCGCGGCGCCGTCGCGTCCGACGAGTTGGGCCGCGGCGGGATCGTCGGCGTCGAGGCCGGAGCGGGCGGCGGTGTCGAAGCGAAGAAGGATCGAGGTGGCGCCGCCGAACAGGTCGTCAAGGATGGCCTTGTTCAGGGGGTCGATCAGCGGGAACGCGTGTTCCTGACGGACGTCCCACCCGGTGAGGGTGGTTCCGAGCAGCCTGGAGCCGCGGGTCATCGGATCGATCCCGGCGTGCCCGCTCGTGGCGTTGGCGTGAGGCCAGTCGGCGTCGGTGTAGACGGGCTGGAGTTCGAGGCCCTCATAGAGGCGGGCGACGAGTTTCTTCTCGAATGGGGCGCCCGCGAGTTCTTGCTCGACCTGGGCCCGCCACTGCTCGTAGCTCACGGGCTCGAAGGCATCGGTGAGGGTGGAGACCTCGAGCGTGGAGAAGTCCGGGCCGGGTTGGACAGCGGGGCCTGCCGACATGTCAATCCTCCAAGGACAGGCGGATCGGAGGCGGCCACCGAACCACCTATAAAGGATAAGATGATACGCATATCTGAATCAAATGGCCACGGCAGCGGCTTCTCCCGGACCAAAAAAGATCGATCAGGGGTGGGTGAGCGGCGGCGTCGGCCCACCTGCTGGCGACCTCTTCTGTGATGACCTAGTTCCAGCTATATTGCGAGGATGGCGACCGTCTCGGCGTATCTCGACAACGCGGCGACCTCATGGCCGAAACCGCGTGCGGTGGCGGACGCGATGTGCGCGTTCCTTCGGGACGCGGCGGGGAATCCGGGTCGTGGCGGGCATGCGCTGGCGCGGGCGGCGGTGGAGCCGGTCGAGGATGTGCGGGAGCGTCTGGCGGGTCTGATCGGGAGTCCGTGCCCGAATCGGGTGGTGATGACGCACGGGTGCACCGACTCGGTGAACCTAGCGATTCACGGTGTGCTGCGCGGGGCGCTTCGGAAGTGTCCGCCGAAGAAGCCGAAGGTGGTGACGAGCGTCGCGGAGCACAACGCGGTGACGCGGACGCTCGGGTGTTACCACGAATCGGGCGAGATCGAGATGGAGATCGTTCCGTGCGACGGGACGGGGTTCGTCGATCCGGAGGCGTTCCTCGCGGCGTGTACGCCCTGCACGGCGCTCGCGTGTCTGACGCACGCTTCGAACGCGGCGGGGACGGTTCAGGCGGTGGGGGAGGTTGGGCGTCGGCTTCGGGAGCGTTCGCCGTGCGCGTTGTTCCTTGTCGACGCGGCGCAGACGGTCGGGCATCTCGCGGTTGATGTGATTGCGGATGAGATCGATCTTCTCGCGATCGCGGGTCACAAGGGACTGCTTGGGCCGACGGGGACCGGCGCTCTGTTTGTCGGTTGTCGCGCATTTCCGACGCCCGGGGAGAGTGATCCGGAGGCGGCGCGGATGTTCTGTCAGCGTCGCGGCGGGACGGGGGCGGTAGCGCCCGGGCTGAACATGCCGAACGTGCTGCCCGACGCGCTTGAGGCGGGGACGGTGAACGCGGTTGGGTTCGCGGGGCTGCTCGCGGCGATCGACGCGCGGGAGTCTGGCTGGCATGAGAACGAGGCCGCGTTGACCAAGCGGCTGCTCGGGTCGCTCGGCGCGACGGATGGGGTGACGCTCCGAGGGCCGGGCGTTGACGCTGAGCGGACGCCGGTCGTGCTGTTCAGCGTGGACGGGGCGTGTCCGAGGGAGATCGGGCGCGAGCTTGACGAGCGGTTCGGCGTGTGCGTGCGCGGCGGGACGCATTGCGCGCCGCTGTTGCATCAGGCGATCGGGACGGGCGAGGCGGGAGCGGTGCGTGTGAGCCCCGGGTGGGCTTCGACCGAGGCTGAGGTTGATCTGTTCATCCGCGGAATCGAGACGATCGTGGCCGAACGCCGCGTCGCGGGCGCATCGAGGTAGCCCGTCCGGGTACGATCGCGGCATGCTTGGTGAGATCGAACAAGTCGAACGTGAGGCGATGGATGGGCTGGCTGCGGCGAATGACGCCGAGGCGGTCGAGGCATGGCGCATCGCGTATCTCGGGAGCAAGGGTCGGCTTAAGGGGCTGATGCCGAGGCTCAAGGACGTTCCGAAGGAAGAGAAGGCGGCGGTCGGTCAGCGGCTGAACGCGCTCAAGGGCTCGCTCGAATCGGCGTTCGAGGCGAAGAAGTCAGGCGTTGGCGGCGGGGGCGGCGGCGCTTCCGGGCCGTTGCTCGACATCACCGAGCCAGGGCTGATCCGTTCGGAGCGGTTGGGGCGGCGCCACATCATCACGCGCGTGATCGATGAGCTGATCGAGGTGTTCGGTCGGATGGGGTTCGACGTGGCCGAGGGGCCGGAGCTCGAGGACGACGAGCACAACTTCATCAAGCTGAACATTCCGCCCGAGCATCCGGCGCGGGACCCGATCGACAATTTCTACGTGGATGACCCGGCGAAGGTCACGATGCCTCGGATGCTGCGGAGCCAGACGTCGACGGTGCAGATCCGGACGATGGAGGACGCGGTGGCGAAGGGGTGGGGGCCGCCGCTGAAGATCATCAGTCCGGGGCGTGTGTACCGGCCCGACACGGTGGACGCGACGCACAGCTTCATGTTCCATCAGATCGAGGGTCTGTACCTCGACCGCGGCGTATCGATGATTGACCTGAAGACGACGCTTGAGCAGTTTGCGCACGCGTACTTCGGTGAGGGGGCGGACGTGCGGCTTCGGCCGAGCTTTTTCCCGTTCACGGAGCCGTCGGCGGAACTGGACATGAAGATCGCGCTGAAGCCCGGGGAGCCGGCGAAGTGGATCGAACTCGGCGGGTGCGGGATGGTGGACCCGGCGGTGCTGCAAGCGTGCGGGGTCGATCCCGAAGAGTTTACGGGGTTCGCGTTCGGCTTCGGCATCGAGCGGATCGCGATGGGTCGGTACGGGATCCCCGACATCCGCATGCTGTTCGAGAACGATGTGCGGTTCCTCGCGCAGCTCTGACGCGGCTTAGGAAGGAACATAGACGATGACGGAATCGAGCGAGATGTCGTCCGCGCAGCCGGAACTGGTTCCGACGCCGAAGCGGCCGGGGTGGCCGAAGGTGGTGGGGATTCTGAGCATCGTGTTTGGTGGTCTGACGTTGGTGTGCGGCGGGTTCGGGCTCGCCGTTTCGTTCGTGATGCCGAACTTCATGAGCAGCATGATGGGCGGGCAGTTCCAGGACGTGCCGCCGCCGCCGATGACGCCGCCCGTGACGCCGTTGATCATCGGCACGGCTTTGGTGGGATTGCTGATGAACGTCGTGCTCGTCGTCGCGGGCGTGGCGACGCTTCGGCGGAAGCCGAAGGGGCGCACGCTGCATTTGGTCTACGCGGTGGTGCAGGCGATCGTGACGGTACCGAGCGCGTGGGCGCAGCACAACGCTCAGCAGACCCAGATGGCAAACATGGAGGCGTGGGTCGAGCAGTACGGCGACACCGACGAGGGGCGTCCGATTGCTCAGTCGATGGCGCAGCAGAAGCAGGTCCAGCAGGCGACCGCGATGATCGGACCAATCATCGGCGTCGCGCTCGGGCTTGCGTGGCCCGTGTTCTGCATCGTCTGGTTCGGGATGATCAAGCGCGATGCGGAGGCGATGGGTGGGGGGCTGCCGGAGGAAGAGGGGCTGTATTAGCGAGATCGCGAGGCGGACGTGGGCTGGGGTGGTTTGCCCCAGGCTTGCGCCAGGGGCTTGTTACCGATCAGCTACGCGGTCTTGGGGGACCTCCGAGGGCGTCGCGAAGTAGCGGTAGTCGGGGGTTTCCCAGATGTGTCGCTCGGGGTCGCGGGCGACGGGGATTGCTGAGCGGGCGTGGCCGTCGAGGTAGGCGAGGTTGGCTTCGAGGCGCTCGCGTGACTGGCGGTCGTGCCAGAACATGTCACGGGCGGGGGTGAGTTCGGATCCGAACTCGACGCCGTCGTCGTTGTAGACGGGGTGGCTTGCGAGAACCCAGGTCTTCGTGGTGTCGAAGACGTCGGGCATGCGGCCGCCGGCGGGGGGGATCAACGTCGGGTAGGGGTCACCGAACGGGTCGGCGTCGGGGGCGTGGTCGTTGAGGGCGTAGCTCGAGCCGAGTGTGTCGTAGACGGAATCGCGGCGTCCTGCGCCGACGAAGCTGAGATCGCCGCCCGCGTCGAGGGGTGAGCGGAAGGGCTCGACGTCCCAGTCTTCGCGGGCGGGGGCGTCGGCGAGGACGTATTGGTTGAGCGGTCGGGAGGCGGCGCCGACGGTGTTGATGCCGAAGTCGGTCCCGGGGGGGAGTTCGCCGGTCGTGCCGCCGAACAGGGCGCCGATGATCGTGGGCTGACCGAAGACGTCGACTTCCACCTGTGGGAGAGCGTTGTCGTTGTCATCGAGGTACATGGTCGTCGCGAGCGCGAGCTGACGGAGGTTGCTCGAGCAGGCGGCGAGCATCGCGGTTCTTCGCGCCGACCCGAGGGCGGGGAGGAGGATGCCGATAAGCAGCGCGATGATCGCGATGACGACGAGGAGTTCGATCAGTGTGAACGCGCGGGGGCGTTTCACACGCGCGATTCCTGGATCGGGACGACCGCTTCGAGGACGCGGAGGAGGACGCGCGAGGGGAGGCCGATGGCGTCGATCTCGTGGATGCGCGAGGCGTCGTAGTGACCGAGGACGGGGCGGGTCTCCGCGGCGTAGACCTCGAGGCGGCGGCGGACGACTTCTTCCTTGGCGTCGTCAGGGCGGTTCTCTTTGAGAGCGCGGCCGCGGAGGCGTTCGACGAGGGCGTTCTCGTCCTTCGCGACGAGGCGGATGACGGCGAGGACGTCGACGGCGTTGTCGATGAGCGTCGCCTGCTCGAGGCTGCGGGGGATGCCGTCGAGGATGAGCAGATCCTTGCCCGGGCGGTAGGCGCCGGAGGTCGCGAGGATGTCGAGGTGCTCGGAGAAGAGGCGGACGGTGAGGGCGTCGGGGACGAGTTCGCCCGCGGACATGTAGCCGACGATCTCCTGGCCGAGTTCGGTGTCGCGGTCGAGGCCGCGGAACATGTCGCCCGTGGAGAGGTGGTAGAAGCCCGGGGTGGCGCCGAGGACCGTGCCCTGCGTGCCCTTGCCCGCGCCGGGAGGTCCGAAGAGGAGGATGGCGTCGTGGCGGTCCGACATGTCGAGGCTCCGTCTGCGGTTGTGGTTTGAGACCGGGCGGACGATACGCCCTCTAGGGTCGGGCCGATGCGTCATCGGCGCATGAAAAAAGCCGCGGGCAGAGGCCCGCGGCTCGGTGAGAACAGTGTTCGGAAGCGGTCGCGACGGCGATCAGACGCCGGCGGCGATGACCTCTTCCTGGAGGTTGCGGGGCATCGGGGCGTACTTGGCGAACTCCATGACGCTCGCCGCGCGGCCCTGCGAGAGGCCTCGGAGGGTGGTCGTGTAGCCGAACATCTCGCTGAGCGGGACTTCGGCCTGGACGATCTTGACCATGCCGCGGTCCTCGGTGTCGAGGATCATGCCGCGACGGCTGGAGAGGTCGCCCGTGACGTTGCCGAGGTAGTCCTCGGGCGTGGTGATGACGACCTTCATGATCGGCTCGAGGAGGACGCTCTTCGCCTTGGCGACGGCCTCCTGGAGGGCGAGGCGGGCGGCCTGCTCGAAGGCCACCTGGCTCGAGTCGACGTCGTGGTAGGAGCCGTCGATGAGCTCGACCTTGATGTTGATGAGCGGGTAGCCCGCGGTGACGCCTGCCTTGGCGGTCTGGCGGACGCCTGCCTCGACGGAGGGGATGAACTCCTTGGGGATCGAGCCGCCGACGATCTTGTTGGCGAACGCGATGCTGTCCTTGAAGTTGAGGCCGTCGGCCTCGGCCTCCTCGGCGGTGTAGGGCATGAGGTTGATGATGCAGTCGCCGAACTGGCCGCGGCCGCCGGACTGCTTCTTGAAGAGTCCGCGGACGTTCTTGGCCTCGCCCTGGATGGCCTCGCGGTAGGACACGCGGGGCTTGCCCACGTCGACGTTGACCTTCATGTCGCGGGTGATCTTGTTCTTGATGATCTCGAGGTGGAGCTCACCCATGCCCGCGATGATGGTCTGGCCGGTTTCCTCGTTGTACTCCGAGCGGAAGGACGGGTCCTCGCGGCGGATGGTGACGAGGGCGTCGGTGAGCTTCTTCTTGTCGTCGGCGGTCTTGGGCTCGATCGACATGCTGATGACGGGCTCGGGGAAGGTCATGCGCTCGAGGACGATGGGGTCGCTCTGGTCGCAGAGGGTGTCGCCCGTGATGGAGTCCTTGATGCCGACGAGGGCGACGATGTTGCCCGCGGTGACGCTGTCGAGGGACTTGCGGTCCTTCGCGTGCATCTCGAAGATGCGGCTGGCGATTTCGCGCTTGCCGTTGACGGGGTTGAGGACGCGGGTGCCCTTCTCGAGGGTGCCCGAGTAGACGCGGACGTAGGTGAGGTCGCCGTGGGTATCGGCGACGACCTTGAAGACGAGGGCGCTGAAGGGGGCCTGATCGTCGTGCTCGCGGGTGAGCTTGTGCTCTTCGTCCTTGGGGTTGGCGCCCTGGACCTGCGGCACCTGAGCCGGCGCGGGGAGATAGTCGACGACGCCGTCGAGGAGGCGCTGGACGCCGATGTTCTT